>JBJHCD010000766.1:0-3588 GCA_050485845.1 Pirellulaceae bacterium
TTCGGAGTCCCCTGGATTCACGTGGCAAGTGGCTGGGATCCCCAGACCGGTCGGCCTCGGTGTGCGCGGGGAATCATCGCCGTGGGCCCCCGAGCACTCGGGGGATTGGCGATTGGCGGCGCGGCCCCCGGGGTGTTTGCCAGGGGAGGACTGAGTATCGGCTTCTTTTCGCTGGGAGGTTGTGCGCTGGGGATCCTGTTGGCAATTGGTGGATGTGCCATCGGGACGGGCATTTCCGCGGGCGGAATGGCGTTGGGGCCGATTGCACTGGGAGGCTGTGCCGTGGGGCTCGTCGCCGCGGGAGGGGCCGCGTTTGGTCTCGTCCGAATCGGAGGAAATGTACCGGGTGGTCAGTCCATGCTGAATTCCGAATGGATTGCCGATCGGCTTGGCTGGCTACCACCTTTCCACGGCCCGCTTCCTTCCGAGGTCCAGCATCCGCCGCTCCCGGTGCCACCAGCCATGGGTATGCCGACTTTGGGGCTCCTGTTCCTCTTGGCCTTATTGGGCCTCGCCGCGTTGGCGTTCTTTGCTGTCATCGTGGCGGGAGTGGTGACGGCCCTGCAAGCTCGACGCCCAGTTCACGAGGAACCAAGCCAAGAATTCACGGAAAAAGACTTTTCGCCGCGTGGCTATCGCCCACCGGTGATCCTGAAGAAGGAACTCGAGGAGCCCAGGGAATACGTTTCAACCACGACTTCGGATTCTCCCCAGGATCACCATCGATTGGCGATCCTCGGCATCCTGGGCGGAGCACTGGTACTATCGATGCTCATCCGTCAAGGAGGAGGGATCTTCTTGCCAGGGATTGAAACTCCGCTGATTCCCGCCGTGCTGCTGTTGGGGCTGGTCGGTTTCGCGATCTGGTCCGCGGTTCAGTCCCGTGGCTGCGCGATCGCGCTGGGGCTCTTTGTCACCGCCGTGGTGTTACTCGGACTGATCGGAGGAATGTTCTTCGTGTCTCATACCGCTACCCGAGTGTATGATACGCCGCCCGAAGCAACTCCAGCATGGGAAATGGAGTTTAAGGAGCAGATGCCGGAGATTCGAGAAGAGACTGACCAGCTGGATCAGGGAGTTGATGAAGAAAGCGAAGGCGACGACGTTCCCGACCAGGAGACCGAGGAGAACTCGGAAGAGCCCGGCCTCGCTCGGGAGGGAGAATGAGGACGACCGGCAAGCGAGCCTCCAAGGTTCGGTGGCTCGCCCGCGAGTCCTCCCGCGTTCCACCGAACAGCGTCTTGCTACGCGGCACCACGATTTTTCTTCGAGGTCTCCGACATCGTCTGATGCTCGGGTGAAATAAGCGGGCCGCGGCGAGGGATGGTGGGGACGTTCTCGTTCGACTCCAAGTGGGGAAGCTCACTATCCATAACGGACGACTGGGCTCGCATTTGCAATTTGGCATGGAGCCGGCGCCGAAATTTCCTGCCACGACGGTAGCAAGTGATCAGTTCACTCGAGGTGAATCGTAGCGAGGAGGAGGCGTGATTGGCGAGCAGCGACTGACGAACTCGAAGCATGCGACCCCGAAGTAGGTCCGTCAGAATGTGCCGTGCGACGTGGTAGCCGACCAAGTCACGGTATCGGCTCCCCACGTCGGGATGAACCCGCAGCATCGCGCCGACCGATTCGATATAGCCCTCTCGAGGTCGAGAAATGGAATCGGCGGAAGGGTGTTTCTTCCAGTCCACGGTCGCGAGTAGTTGTGCGCCCGTCAGTCTCGATAACTTCAAGAGGGCTTCGCGGTCTTGCAGTCGCAGGATGGATGGCGTGAAACCGCCGGCGGCCAACAGGAGACTTCGGCGAACGGTAATGCTGGTCCCGGCGATGTAGACGCCGTGCGACATGAGGACCTGCTCCAGCTCGTCCCCATCAAGATACAGTTCCGGGTTTGCGGACAGGGTCGGCTGATCTCGCTTCATGGTCAGAAATGAGCTGAGGATCAGCTGAAGTTCAGGGCGAGACTGGCGAACGCCTGCCAGTAGCTCCAGTCGCTGCGGTAGGTATTCGTCATCCGAGTCCAGGAAGGTCAGCCACTCCGACCGGGCCTCCTGGATTCCGAGATTGCGAGCCGGATTGGCCCCCTGCCATCGGTCGAACCGGAAGTAGCGAATTCGCGGGTCCGTGAGCTGACGCATCATCGGTTCGGTACCATCCGTGGAAGCGTCGTCCACAACAAGGTACTCGTAATCACCAAGTGTCTGGGCCTGCACGCTGGTAATCGCGCGGCGCAGCGACTCGCACCGATTATGCGTGGGAGTAATGATCGAAAAGATTGGTTGACGTGACATGCATGTTCTCAGCGAAGCTGGAGGAGGGTTCTCCAGAAGTACAGGCTAGTGATGTTCGGCATAGGCCGGCACGGTCTCCACTCGTTCGGCGATCAGCCCCAGTGCTCGGGCTGCTTGACCGAGGAACACCAACAAAGCGAAAAGTGATCCCAGCAAGACGGCTCCCGGAACTTCCCACCAGGGCATTTGAACGTGGCGATGCAGCGAGATTACTCGCCTGACGGTACGTAGTTGCAGCTTGTACCAATTTTCGCAGGCCTTGGTCATCCGACGAAATCGGGAAGAGGACTTCAGGTCCGCGTACTTGCGGTCCGCGTCTCGCCCCGTGACAAGTCCTCGCCATAGCAAGAACCGCAAGCCCCGTAGCGGAGCGTGAGCGGCACGAGCGGCAGATCGGACGACTCGGGCACTTTGTTGCTCGAGAAGAGAGGCGAGCTTCGTGCAACTGACCTTGAAGCCATTGTCGATCGGAAAGGGATTCGCCTTCAGCCAACGAGCGAGAAACGCGCAGTTGTTCACATTCAGGGCTCGCCGTTCGACCGTTTTCGGGCTGTCGTGCCGGAGCGGAAAAAGCCAGATCAGGGCGAGTGTCCGGGAGATGAAGTCGGAATGGCCCAGGTAGGTGTAGCCATTGACGCAGATGGTGTCGGCCAGCTGGAACGGGGCCAGCAGGGCCTGCAACCATCCCGGCTCGGGTTGGGCATCCGAATCCAGCAGGACGATCACTTCCCCATCCGCTTGGGCGATTCCCGCGTTCTTCAGCTCGTAGTACCTCCCCCCCGGCACGGCCAAACAGCTGGTCCGGGCCACTTCGGCAAGAAGGGGGAACTCCCGCGACAATTCATCTCGCAGAGGTCCGCTACGAGCCTCTTCGTCCGCATGGCAGAAGAGAACCTGGGGCCGCCAGTCGGCCGGTACGGCGCCGTCCGGTACCGCGCCGTCCGGTTTCGCGCCAGCCGCTCCCCGGAACGGCAAGGACTGGATTTCGCTGGTCAGCGAATGCAACACCTCCCGCACTTCGTCCCAACAGATGGTGGCCGCATTCTCCAGCTCGATCACCACCGAGTACGTCAACGACTTTTCATTCTGAATTGGCCGGTCATCCATGACTTTCTGCCTCGGTCCTTGAGGAGATGCAGCTACTCGGCGTGGTGACCACGCGCCCGAGTGTACGCGTATACAACCCGCGAGGGACTACGTCCGTCAAGACCGCTATCGGCAATTCATTCGCCAACATCCAGAAAATTGACGCAATCCACCCATTTGGGGCTCACAACCACGCAGGTTCCCAGCC
>JBJHCD010000767.1:0-3585 GCA_050485845.1 Pirellulaceae bacterium
GGCATGCACTGTCGTAGGTGGGGCAGTTTGAATGTTCGATGAGCAAGGATGTTAGCGACCAGCATGAGTGCCGGGCCGGCGCGAATGCCAGACCAGCACCGAGTGCCAGACCGGCATCTTTGAAATTTGATGGATCAGAACGGGTGGTAGTCGAAACGAACCGTGATCGTCACACTATCGGCAATGACGGACATCGAACAGTACGATTATGAGCTTCCGAAAGAGTTGATCGCGCAGGTTCCCCTGCCGTGCCGGTCCGATGCGCGCCTGCTGGTGGTGGACCGCCGCACCGGACGATTGGAAGACGGACACATCCGTGATTTGGGGGAGTGGGTCCAACCGCCAGATTGTCTGGTCTTCAATGACACTCGAGTTGTCCCGGCTCGATTGGTCGGCCTCCGGGAGCGAACGGGAGGGCGATGGCATGGATTGTACCTGCAGTCGGACAGTTCAGGGCTCTGGGAAGTCCTCTGCAAAACTCGAGGCAAGCTGCAGGCTGGCGAGAACATCCTGGTTCAAGATGCCGGGGCGGAAGTTGTATTTCGATTGCACTTGGTTTCGCAGACGCCGTCGGGCTCCTGGTTGGCGATGCCGGACTCGGATGACGAAGTCCTCCCGTTACTGCAGCGTGTTGGTCGAGTTCCCTTGCCCCCCTACATTCGGCAAGGGGAGATGGAGCCACAAGACGTCGAGCGATATCAGACCGTCTATGCCACTCGGCCCGGCGCCGTGGCCGCCCCAACGGCCGGACTGCACTTTACTCCGGAACTGTTGGCCAAGCTTCGGGATCAGCAGATTGGGATGTGCCGAGTTACCCTGCACGTCGGTATAGGGACTTTTCGGCCGATCTCGGTCAGTGCCCTCGGGGATCACGAGATGCATTCCGAGTGGGGAGAGGTTGATGCGGAGATGACCGGAAGAATTCAAAAGTGCCGGGAGGAGGGGGGGCGAGTTGTCGCGGTGGGGACCACGGTTGTGCGGGTGCTGGAAACCGCTAGTGCCGAAGGGGGCCTTGCTCCCTGGTCGGGCGAGACGCGACTCTTCATTCGTCCCCCTTACCAGTTTCGCTCGGTGGACGCCCTGCTGACTAACTTTCATCTTCCCAAAAGTACGCTGCTGGTCTTGGTTCGCACCTTCGGAGGGGACGAGCTGATGCGGGAAGCCTACCGGCATGCCATTGAAGAGCGTTATCGGTTCTTCAGTTATGGCGATGCGATGTTGATTCTGTAGCGAAAAGCTAGAATTGATTGAAACACGGTTTGAAACACGGTTTGGAACACTCGTTGGAAAGAGATTTTGTCGATGGCATCCGGTTCGGTAGAACATGTGTTGGTGGTTCCCACGTCGGTATTTCACGAGGTGGGACATTTCCAGGGATTTCACCACGACGCGGAGAAGTATCTCTCGGCGCTGCTCCGACCGGAGTGGATGAGTTATCGTCCTCGAAATGAGATGGAGCAGGATCCCAGCTTCAAGCAGTTGATTCCGTACGTGTTGTTTCGTTTTCGCCGAGCGGAAGGGGAAACGGATCTTTTCGCCTACTGCCGCGGAAGCGGTCAAGGGGAAGCTCGACTCCATCGAAAGCGTAGCGTCGGAATCGGAGGTCACATCTCGTCGGAGGACATGTTGACGGACAATCTCACGGATGTCTACCGGGAGGGATTGCGGCGGGAACTGGCTGAGGAGGTTCAGATTGCGACCGAGTACACCGAGGCGTGTGTCGGAATCATCAACGACGACCAGACGGATGTTGGGCGAGTGCACTTGGGCATTGTGCATCTTTTTGACGTGTTGGCACCTCACGTGGTCGCTCGGGAAGATGACATTGCCGATGGTCGGTTCGTGTCCATTGACGAGCTCTTGGCCCAGCGGGATCAGTTTGAGACCTGGTCACAGATCTGCCTGGATGCGCTGTTTGGTGGCGAACGATCCGGTTCCGCGGCGATATCCGGCGGTTGACCCGTCTCGTCCAAGGAGCGACGGGGAATGCTTTCCAAACCAGTATATTTGGACAATCACGCCACGACTCGAGTTGATCCGCGAGTGATTGAGGCGATGTTGCCGTATTTCTCCACGCATTATGGAAATGCGGGGAGCAGCAGTCACGCTTTCGGATGGGAAGCCCGGGATGCCGTGGAAGGGGCTCGAGAATCATTGGCTCGGGCGCTTGGAGCCCAGTCGCGGGAGGTCATTTTCACCAGCGGGGCGACCGAGAGCAACAACTTGGCCTTGCGAGGGGTTGCGGAACGTTCGCGTCGTCGGGGAAACCACTTGATCAGTTTGCAGACCGAGCACAAGGCGGTTCTTGATCCGCTCCGAAGGCTGAGTCGTCGAGGGTATGAGGTTTCCCTGCTGCCGGTGGAACCGCAGAGCGGCACCTGCCCGGGATGGCTCGACCCCTCTCAGCTGGAGAATGCCCTCCGGGACGACACGATCCTGGTCTCGGTGATGTTGGCCAACAACGAGATCGGTGTTTTGCAGCCGATCCAGGAACTGGCCGCGATTTGTCGGCGACGCGGGGTTCTGCTGCACTGCGACGCGACGCAGGCAGTGGGCAAGATTCCCGTCGATTTCCGCGAACTGGGCGTCGATCTACTCAGCTGCTCGGCCCATAAACTCCACGGCCCCAAGGGGGTGGGGTTGTTGCTGGTGAATCGCGAGGGGGGCCGCGTTCGATTGGATTCGCAAATTGAGGGAGGAGGTCAGGAGGGGGGGCTGCGCAGCGGAACCTTGAATGTGCCGGGGATTGTCGGGATGGCTCGTGCGGTCGAGTTGTGTCGGGAGGAGATGTCCACCGAATCCGTTCGGCAGCGGGATCTAAGGGATCGGCTTTGTGGGGAACTCATGTCCCGGATTGATCGGGTCTCGCTCAACGGTCCCTCACTGGCCGGCGAATCGCCGCGGCTACCGGGAAACCTGAATCTCAGTTTCGCATTTGTCGATGGCGAGGCTCTGATGATGAACATGAAGGAGGTGGCGGTCTCCAGTGGCAGTGCCTGCACGTCGGCGAATCCGGAGCCGAGTCATGTGTTGCGAGCATTGGGGCTCGGCGACGACGCCGTCCGAGCCAGTCTCCGATTCGGGCTCAGCCGCTTCACGACGAGGGAAGAGATCGATTTTGCGGTGGAGTCGATCGCTGCCACGGTCATCGAACTCCGGCGACTCAGCAGTCTGGCTTGATTTCGGTGGCATGGCGGGTGGTTTCCTTGTGTTGGTGACCGTAGGGTGGGGAACCGCGAATGAACGCGGATGAACACTGATGGGAAAAGTTGACCGGCCATGTTGCCGGATGGAAATACCAACTGGTCACCGGTGGGTGGTTGCCAAGGCCCCGGTGGGATCGCGACATTCGGTCCCTGCAATCTCATTAGCGTTCCTGAGTGTTCATCAGCGGTGCTTTTGCCGAGTTCGACTTCGAACCATAGGGTGTCTTCGGATTTCACGGCCCAGTTTGTGGTGGCGGGCTTCCTGGAGGTTGTTGGCCTGGGGTGGGGAACCGCGAATGAACGCGGATGAACACTGATGGGAAAAGTTGACCGGCCATGTTGCCGGATGGAAATACCAACTGGTCACCGGTGGGTGGTT
>JBJHCD010000768.1:0-2550 GCA_050485845.1 Pirellulaceae bacterium
GGCCTCGACATTCCGGTGACCGCCGGCATTCCGAGCCAGTCCGAGCCCGAAGAACACGACCCCCGACCGGCAGCCCCGCATCAACTGGGCCAGAGCCCGCAGCTGCCCTGGCTCGCCCCCCCATTGTGATTGACCAGACGGTTCCCAATCTCGGATCAGGCAGCGGAGCGTCCAGATCGCCTCGAAATCCTGTCCCTCTCGGATCGGAATGAACTGATCAGCCAGCTCGCAGGAGGCATTGGGAGCATTGGCCACAACGACCACGGTTCGGTCCCGGCGTCCTCGTGGCAGGAACATTCCAGGGGGAAAAACCGAGTATCGCTCGGCATGTCGAGGATGGCTGACCTGTGGATCCGCCCCCCAGAAAATGACCAAGTCACAGCGATTCTTGACTTCCCCGAGCGAGCAGGTGGACTCGCCAACTTCCTGAATGGCCATGATCGAAGGGGCATGGCACCGCGAGGCCGTCGTGTCGATGGTGGCCCCCAGCCGGTCCGCCAACCGCACCGCTTCTCGCTGACCATCCGTGCTACTGCGTGACAGACCGTAAATCAGCGGATTCCGAGCAGCTTGAAGCCAGGTAGCGGCCTCATCCAGCGCCGTTTGCAGGCTCACTTCACGTCCAGCAATCTGGGCAACAGCTCGCCCTCCTTGCTGATGTGCCAACCAGGTTTCCGCGAGAGTGCAGGCGTTTTCGGCGTGGACGATGCGGTTTTCGGCGACCGTGACTCGCAAGTCATCACAAACGCAGCCGCACCCCGCGCAGGCCACGTCGTCAAACACAAGACTCGACGTCACGTCCGCTCGTCCCTTCTGCTCCGCGAGTCCCTCCGAGC
Organism: Pirellulaceae bacterium; assembly: GCA_050485845.1. GTDB lineage: Bacteria > Planctomycetota > Planctomycetia > Pirellulales > Pirellulaceae > JBJHCD01. Next base: position 837 of record JBJHCD010000768.1, read on the forward strand.
CGTCTCCCTCCGAGGCGTCGCCCTTTAGCGAATTCCCCTCCGATCGCGGAAAAAACTCCATGAAACCCCACTGTTCTCTTCCGGGGCGATTGTCCCTATCCGAGGAGCAACGCCCGAACTCGAAAAAACGGGCTCCACATCGAGCCCGCATGTTATTCTAGAAGACTGTTGGGTATAGCACGGAACCTCCGAAAAGATCCAGACCCGCGACGCATGTCCTTCGACCAAATCGATATCGCTCTGATCCAAAAATTCGCCATCGCGCTGCTGCTCGGCGCGCTGGTGGGGATCGAGCGAGAGAAGAAGAAGTCGCGGGACGGAGACCAAGGAATTGGAGGGTTTCGAACCTTCATTCTGCTGGCCGAAGTCGGCGCGGTGTCGGCCTGGATCTCCCAAATCACCTCGAACGGCTGGGTATTTGCCATTACCGTGCTGGGCGTATCGGCCGCCGTGGTGGCCGGGTACCTCACCAAAGCCCGCATGCGGTCCTACGAAGTCGGGATGACAACCGAGATTGCAGCCATTCTGGTCTGCCTGCTGGGGGGAGCCACAATTTTTGGATACCCCGAAATGGCCGTGGTCTTGGCCGTCGCGACCTCCGCCACGCTCGCCTACAAGGAACCCCTTCATGGAATGGTCAGCCGATTCGAAAAGGACGACATCTATGCCGGCGTGAAGCTGCTGATCGCCACGTTTATCATCCTTCCCCTGCTTCCCAATGAGACGATCGATCCTTGGGAGGTGATTAACCCCGCCCGTATCTGGTGGTTGGTCATTCTCATCTCGTCCCTCTCCCTGGTCGGCTACGTGCTAACTCGCTGGCTCGGAACGGGAAAGGGTTCCGCTCTGACCGGCCTCACCGGGGGGCTCGTCTCTTCCACGGCCGTCTCGCTCACCTTCGCTCGGCGGAGCCACGAGGAACCTCGGAAACCTCAGTCGGCGGACGCCCTCGCCTGCGGCATCTTGTTGGCCTGGAGCATGATGTTTGTTCGGATTGGAATTGAGGTCACCGTGGTGCATGCGGAGCTTCTCCGACTCCTGCTCGCCCCGCTACTGGTATTGCTTGCGGCAACTCTTACCCTGGCGGGGTGGTTCTTCTGGTGTAGTGGCCGCCAGGCTGGCGAGAATACCGAAACGGAACATCAGGTACCCCTTCGCAACCCCTTCAGCCTCTACTCGGCCAGCAAGTTCGCTCTGTTCTTCGTCGCCGTTCAGTTTTTGGTCCGAATTGCCCAGGAATACACACCGGATGAGGGGATGTATGTCGTGGCGGGACTGGCGGGCCTCACGGACGTGGATGCCATCACTCTGTCGATGGCCGACTTCGCTCGGCGAGGGGGAGCGGCGGGGACGGCCACGACCGCCATCGCCATCGCCGCGTTCAGTAATACTATTGTGAAATGCACGCTCCTTCTGGTATTAGGGAGCCGCGCGCTGGCCGGCCGGATTGCGGGGGCGACCGCAATCTTGTTAATTTGTGGTGCGGTGGCAACGGTCGTCACCCTGGCACTGTAGGTCGAAGCAGTGCCGATGAAGGACCGAAGTTCGGCAGACTCGGGGCCTGAATACCCCAGATACCCCACTGGGATGGATCGCCTGCAATTGGGGCGTCTGAGTTGCCGAAAGAGATGAAGACGGGGACACTCCCGAGAAATGTTGGGGGAGTACGCCGCTCGAACCGCTCAGAAGAACTGGACATTTTCAAACGATTGCA
>JBJHCD010000768.1:2560-3569 GCA_050485845.1 Pirellulaceae bacterium
CATTATTTCTATTCGACTGGATCCGATGATCCTTTTATAACTGAAAATGGTCCAGATCCGGAGGTACAGCCTATGATCACATTAACGCAGGAGGAAGGGGACAATGCCTCTTTGGGTGTCACGGCGTGCGTCGAACTTCTGCAGCGTATTCTGATTGACACGGGAGCCTCCACGGATCGAGCGCTGGCTCGCCGGGCGGTCCAGGAAGCCTCGGAAACCTGGGTCGGTTCCGGTCGGGAGCGGTGGTGGAAGTGGCTTTCCGAAGCGGGAACGAGCTTGGGCTTGAAGTGCAAGGTCATCGACTGCACCTTTACGCAATCGGTCGACATGGCTCGAGTTGGAGCGAAAGTCGTCTTTTATTCCGAGGAGGAACGGCCTCGCTGGTGGGCCGTTACCGAAGCCCTGGGGAACCGCCTCCACGTGATCGAGGGAATCTCGGGAGCCCAGGGACAGTGGTGTTCCAAGGCCGACCTGCGAAACCTGCTCGGGGATCCTTCGGAAACAGCCACGATACGGTGCGTGTTGATCGAGAACGAACCAACCATCTTGCCGACGGGGGAATACAGCCCCGGTCCGATGTCTCCCCAGAAGCGGTTCATTGAGATTCTCCGCGGGGAATGGAATGATATCTGGATTATTCTCACCTTCGCCCTGGTGACCGGGGTATTGTCGCTGGCCAGCCCGATTGCCGTGGAAGCCCTGGTCAACACGGTTGCGTTCGGGCGCTACCTGCAGCCGATTATCATTCTCGCCCTCATCCTGCTGGGATTTCTGGCCTTTTCCGCGGCCCTCCGCGGGCTTCAGACCTACGTGGTGGAAATCATCCAGCAGAGACTGTTTGCCCGCGTGGCGGGAGATCTGGCCTATCGCCTTCCCCACGCCCAACTGGAAGCACTCGACAAACACTATCCTCCGGAACTGGTCAACCGCTTCTTCGACGTCGTTACAACTCAGAAGGTGGCCGCCCATATCCTGCTGGACGGCATCTCCCTGGTCGTCACGGTCCTCG
>JBJHCD010000769.1:0-3568 GCA_050485845.1 Pirellulaceae bacterium
AGGGTCCCCATCTGGGCGCGCGAGATGGTTTGCAAGTCAAATGGTCGCTGGCGACTGACGAATACGTCAACCTTGAAGGACGTGGGTAAGTGAATCAGGTTGAAGCAAGACTTTCGACGAATCGCGTCTCGAATTGCCGGCTCGCTGGCATAATAGTCGTCGCCGAGACGCCGAAGTAGCAAAGGTACGTCAGCTTCCGCAAGTTCGCAAACGAGATCGACGTCCATCGTCGAACGCACGGCACCGTGAAAAGAACTGGCAACGCTGCCGCCGACGTAGAATCGTACGCCAAGTGATTGCAACGCTTGAGCCACCGGTCTCAGCGCCAACACCAAGTCATCGGCATCCGACACGTTCACGTTCCTTCGCGTTCCCGAAGTCGATCTCGAACCGCATCAGCGAGTTCTTTGCCGTACGTCAGTTCGATGAACTTCAACCGGATTTCGTGCTGGTCATACTCAGGGTGACGACGACGAATCGCGTCCATAGCCATGCGACGCAGGCTTGCCGAGAGCTTGCACATCTTGTTGGTTCGCTCATTCCCAGACAAGCGCCGCATTCCCTCGAGCTGAACCGCTGCGGCTTCATCGGACGTGTCGGTCGTATAGGGGTGCATTTGCATCACTCCATCCTACCCGACGGGTTAGCTGAAACCGAGTACCCCAGGGCTTCCACGGCGGCCAAGGATCGTTGGAGTCATCTCAGAAATTGGGCCAACATCCTCCCCCTCAGTTGGCTCGAAGCCCCGGTTTTCCACACCACCAACCAACGTCCCAGTGGATCGCCGTTTCCGTGCATCGACTTCCATGGAACGTGGGTACCCAGGTCGGGCCGGGGCTTTGGCGATCTTCGCTGTCGCGAATTCCGCCTCAACATTAGCCCGAGGCGCTAGGCCGGCTCGCGCCTCGCGCTAGTTTCTTGGGGTGGACCCGAGCCGCTATTCGGGCTGAAACCGCTGGAAATATTCCTTGGCGTGATCTCGCTGATCTCGCGGAATCTGCTCGTCCGTCAACGGGTCCGCTCGTTCCCGCAAGGCGGCCTGAATGGCTTCACGAGCTTCAACCTGGGTCCGGCCGGCGAGATTGGGACCATCCGCCACGCCCGTCACGACCGTTTGACCCCGCTGCAGTTGACCTGCCACTTGAGAGTCGTAAAGTCCCGTGTCCGTTGCCTCCTCGGGCCGTTCCCCATAGCCCCGTCCTTCCCCCAGGCCCCGTCCTGCCTCTTCGGAGAAGGCGGAGCCAGCGTCCAGGTTGGCCAACGAGCCTCCTTGCATCGACATCCCGTCGCCATCACAGAGGCCCGACTTGCAGTCGGCGAGTTGGTCGAGCATTTCGTCGAGCGTCTGGAGTTGGTCGAGCTGACTTTGGAGGTCGCCGAGTTCTTGCGCGAGTTGGCCGAGCTGCGCGGCCGCTTCGCTCGAGTTTCCCTGCTGAAGGCACTCGGAGCAGGAACCGAGTTGTTGAGCCATCTGTTCGAGTTGGCTCATCTGACGGTCCATGCGCTGCAGTTGATTGAGCTTTTGCTGAAGTTGGTTTGCTCCTTGCTGATCTCCGGAGCGAAGCCTTTGTTCGATCTGTTGTTCCAGTTCTCGCTTCGCTTCCTCGAAAGCCCGCACCGATTCCTGGAGCTTTTCCTTCATTTCCTCGAGTTGTTTTTGGAGAGCTTCCCGGTCCGTTTCCGTGAGTTCCTCGGACTTGAGTTGCTGCTGGAGCTTTTCGATCTGCTCGCGAGCGGCCCCCAAGTTCCCTTGCCGCATGGCTTGGGCTAGTTTATCGCCGGGGCCTTGTTGGATGTTTCGCAGCTTGGAGAACTGCTTGCGCATCTCGTCCGCCCCGCTGACCTGGTCCCGTTTCTCAGTGACCAGCCGAGACATCTCATTGACTTGCATCAAGGCACGTTTCTGATCGAGCCCATCCTTTTGACGTAGTTCGTCGGCGGCCGACTCCAGTTGCTTGAGCAGTTCGTCCAACTCATCCAATTCCGATTGGGAGAGGGCGGCACGTTTCTCGCGGAGTCTCTCCGTTAGCCGCTCGGTCTGCTCCCGGACCACCTCGGGAGCCTCGGGGGAAGCTTGAGCTTGTTGAGCGGCCCGGTCGGCGGCATCGGGGACGAGCCAAGCGAGTCCGAAGAGTAGCACCGCGGGAAGGAGCGGAAGGCCGATGGTCCAGGGAGCCCGAATCGCGAAGCCGTCACGGACGTCGATTCGTTGGGCCTGCTGCCGCGTGTCGGCCATGAGGGCTCGACCCACCGGAGTTTCCAGCTGGTCTGGATTCAGAGCCAAAGTGCTGGAGAGACGCTCCTCCAGGCGGAAGCGTCGATCGATCTCCAGTGCTGCCTCCAGGCTCGAACGCCGCGTGCAATAGGCGGCCAGCAGGGCCGTGGTGAATCCTGTCAGCAGCGCGCCTCCCATCCAGGTCCAGAACCAGGCTTCCGAGTCCACATTCAGGATCCAGATCTTCGCCGTGGCGTACCCGAGGGCGCCGAAAGCGAGAGTCGCCGCCATCACGAGGCCCAGCAGGCTGAGGAACTGCTGAGCCAGGAGTCGTCTCTGAGCCACTCGAATTTGCTGACGGATGGAATCCATGGGGCCGTTCCTGCAAAGAGGTCCAGTTCGAAGGGGACGTGGCTTGAAGGCGGCCCGGAGTCCACTCAGGCTGCCAGGGAGTTCTCGCCACGCGGATCGATGGGGGCCGAAACTGTGAGGACACCTACCGGAAAGTATAGCGAAACGGTAAGCCAGAGGGTACGAGAGAAATCGAGATACGGCGAGAAAACGAGCAGATCGGTGAGAAGGGCAATGGATTAGGGTGAGGAAGGGCAAGTTTTTTGGAGCGACTTCCGAGCCACTCCGAAGTCACTCCCCGCAGGCCGGGCTGGGCCCGCCCAAGGCCCCAGGCGAAGTTGGAACTGGCGAAGTGTGAACTTCGGGGATGGCTTGCGGTTAAGCACTTGTGGAATTAGCGTGTCGATGGGGAGCACGCCTCGGAATTGCCGCTGGCTGGAAGGGGAGAATTTCGAGCATGCGGGATCCATCGGAAGAATTGGAAGTTTCGAAGTATTGGACGTACTGAATCAATTGGATTCGAGGATCCGATGAGCGAATTGCCGACTATTGCCGAGCGTCCTGACGCGAGCGTTGTCATCTTTGATGGGGACTGCCGATTCTGCCAGGGTCAGGTGCGTCGGTTGGCCCGGTTCGACTTGGGCAAATCGCTGGCTTTTGTTTCCCTGCATGACCCCGAGGTCGCTCGACGCTATCCGGACCTCTCCCACGAACAACTCATGGAGCAGATGTATGTGGTGGCCCGGGGAAGTGGGCGGCGGTATGGAGGAGCGGACGCTTTTCGATCGAGGTCGGGAGACGCTGGGCGACCACCTGGTGGGAGCGCGGCTGGACACGCGCCAACCCCGCCACATCCACATCGGCACGATGACGATCCAGAATACGACACCAAGCAGGTAGATAAAGATCAGCCACGTTGAAGGTGTCGCAGCACCCAACCCGCCAAGCAGTCCGAGGGACAGGCACAACACCGCCGAGACGCACGAAAAACCAAGCTTCAAC
>JBJHCD010000770.1:0-3566 GCA_050485845.1 Pirellulaceae bacterium
TCCCTGCACCACTTATAGCTGGCAGGCTCGTCGAGTTCCCACGATGCGGTCTCCGTCGCTGTGCGAGCGGCTGTTCAGTTGTTTCCGACGCCCGCAACCTCCGCCCGTCCCCATGACGGCCAACTATCTGTGTGGCCCTAACTGCGGTCCGGCTCCGGCCGCCGCGGCCCCCTACTACGCTCCCCCGGCCACCACCACCCCTTCCGGCATTTCACCCTGGGGCGGCACTAGCCTGCCGGCGGAAGGTTACCCCAGTGGCTCGTATCCCGGCGGAACTTTTCAGGGCAACGGAGCAACCGGTGGCAGTCCCCAGCAGCGCGAACCGGCGGACGAGCGTCCCTCACTGGACACTCGTCGCTACCCCCCCGGCAACGGCGACGCCTACGACCCCCAAGGAAATTCCGGAGGGACCCATGGCAACCAAGGGGTGTACGGAAACGGGTATGAGAATTGGGACCTCAACCGAGGAACGCCCCCCGGCTTCAACAACAACCGTGGCGAACAAGATGGCAATCGCGACAGCATTCGTGACGACAACCAAGCCAGCGACCGAGACAGCGCCTCTCGCCACAATCCGAACTCCGGACGGACTCCGACGCTTCGCGGACCGCAATACAGCGGCCCCAGCGAGGCCTCCTCGGTCCGTACGTCGGAGGAGCCGGCCGAGCCTCGTGGCCGAGACCCGCAACCGGTGCCGGATCCCGATATCTTGCAGCAAGGCCCGCAGCGGTTCGAACCACCACGCCTGCTGAACCCCAAGGATCGGCGCGCTTCACAAGCTGTTCATCGAGCGGGTGACTACGTGCTGGCATCTTGGCCCGAGTCCACTCGAAAAGACCCCCAACCGAGCAACCAAGGCCCCATCACTCCGCCCAGAAACCGAAGCGACATAACGGCAGAGACGGCCCCCGTTTCCAGTCGGCCCAGTCTCGATGACGGTGGGTGGCGTTCGGTTCCACGATGAAAGTGACTCACTGGCGGCGTAACACGCGAATGCGGTGAGCTTCACTGTCGCCGATGAAGATGGAGCCATCCTGATCCACGTAGATGCCGTGGAGGCGGGCGAGCCGGCAAGTGAGTGGGTTGCCGTCGGGGCCATCCCCTTTTTCTCCCGTCCCGGCGATCAATTCAATGGTCCCGGTCCGCCGGTCGATCATGCGGACACTGTGGCTTTCGGTATCCGCCAACCAGACATTTCCGTCGGCATCCAGGGCAATTCCCTTGGGACCCTTCAGTTTGGCCAGTTTGGCTGGACCGCCATGGCCCTCAAAGCCACTCTCCCCAGTCCCCGCGACATGGTGGATCGTCCCGTTCTTTCGATCCAGCTGGAAGACCTGGTTGCCTTCACGAGTCGCCAGCCAGAGGTTTCCCTGGGCGTCGAAGTCGAGCGACCGGGGTCCGTTGAGGGGAGTCCCCTCAATCGGAGCACCATCCGGCGTCGGGCCAGGACGGCCCGTTCCCGCGTACGCCTCGATGATCCCCGTTTCCATGGTCACTTTTCGGATCACATGGTTGCCGATGTCACAAATGAACAGCTCGCCTTCGGGACTGAATTGAATGCTATGGGGTTGCCGAAGTCGAGCTTCCACGGCGGGGCCGCCATCTCCGGAATAGCCTGGCTCGCCTGTCCCGGCGATGGTCGTAATCACGCCCTGGCGGAGGTCGATCTTGCGGACGACATGATTGGCCATGTCGACCACAAAGAGGTCTCCCTGGGCGTCGAAGCGAATCTCATGGGGAAGATTAAACGTCGCTTCCCCCGCCGGCCCGCCGTCCCCCGAGTAGCCCGTTTCTCCCGTTCCCGCCACGGTATGGATCACTCCATCCGGAGTCACCTTGCGGATTCGCTGGCCCGTGTATTCGCAAAACCAAATCGCTCCGTCAGGCCCTCGAACGACACCGAACGGATTGTTCAGCTGGGCCTCCAGGGCCGAGCCACCATCCCCGGAGAAGCCCGCCACTCCGGTCCCGGCGAAAGTGGCGATCGTCCAACCACCGGCCGTCGCCCCTTCAGCAACAACCAGGTCTTCGGCAACGACCAACCCCTCGATGCCACTGCGGTGGCTTGCGACCAACATAGCGACAGACAGGAAGAGACAGGCGTGAGACGCGCGACATCGCCACGGTGCGTTTGGTCGGAAGAGCATGGATTCATCTCGGTGTGGACGGGAAAAACAACTGAAATCGTGACCTCCTCGACGATTCTACTCCCCCGACAGCTCGTCACAATGCCGCCAACCGTCTAGGGAACCATAAGGGCCATAAAACCCAACACATTGGGGGCCGACACTCATTTGCGGTAGGCTTCATCGTTTGTTATTTTGCACGAACAAACGCCGATCAGTTCGGCACGTTTCCATGACCAGCCAGGACCGCGACGGAAAGGACAAGACCGAATGAAGCGAGACGGAACCCGACGAGCGAATGCCCAACCATGGACGCGGCTCGGATTCAGCCTCGGCTTGGCATGCTGCGTCACGTTGGCAGCCTTTTCCGTGTCCTACCTGGGGCCCCCTCGATCCTGGGCCGAGGATGAGGCACCCGTGGAACCAGTGGTCAATCCGGCCGACGAGGCAGTGCGACACTTTGAGTCGCGCGTCGCCCCCGTGCTGGCTCGGCATTGCCTGGAGTGTCATGGAGCACGCTCCCGCAAGGCACGGCTCGACCTGTCGCATCGCGAGTCGGCACTACAGGGTGGGGCGAGTGGTCCCGCCTTGGTCCCTGGCAGTGCCGACGACAGTCTGCTCTGGCAATATGTCGACTCGGGGGAAATGCCTCCGGAAAATCGCCCTCCCTTAACGGCGGATGAAAAGTCGGTGATTCAGGAGTGGATCGAGTCGGGGGCGGCTTGGTCCGAAGAGGCCATTGGGGCTCCCCCTTTCAGCGACGAACGGATCGAACGGCATCGGGAATTTGAGTGCGATGAAGGGGAACCCGATCCCGGCCCTGCGCCGCTTCGCCGATTGACGGTTCCCGAATATATCGAGACCGTTCGCAGCGCCGTGGGAGTCGACATCGAGCAGGAGGCCAGGCGGCGACTCCCTCCCGATATTCGAGCGGATGGGTTCAGCAACACGGCCTACAACTTGAATATCGACCTGGAAAACGTCGAGGCCTATGCCGAGTTGGCTCGGGACATCGTTCGCCGGATGGACATCCCTTCCTTCGCGGGACAATTCTCACGCTCCCGCGAGTTGAACGAAGAGGCCTTGCGGGAATTGGTTGCCGGCATGGGGAAGTGGGTCCTGCGTGCTCCATTGGAGCAACATGAAGTGGAGGCCTATGTGCGCGTCGCCCTGGCCGTGGGCCAGGAAGGTGGCCGCTTCGAGGAGGCGGTCGGCTTCGTGGTCGAGGGGATGCTGCAGTCTCCTCGATTCCTGTACCTGATCGAGGATCAGCGGGGCGACGGGACCGCTCGAGCCGTCCGAGATTATGAACTCGCATCGCGCCTCAGCTATATCCTGTGGGGAGCACCTCCCGACCGCGAGTTGTATTGGGCGGCGGATGCGGGAGAGCTATCGGATCCGACGAAATTCGAAGCTCAGGTCCAGCGAATGCTGCTGGAC
>JBJHCD010000771.1:0-3560 GCA_050485845.1 Pirellulaceae bacterium
GAGATGGGCATAATAGGTTGCGAAGCCTTCATTCAGCCAGAGATGGCTCCAGTCCTTGCAGGTGACGTAATTGCCGAACCATTGGTGAGCCAATTCGTGAGCGTCCAGGCGACGGGTGGAGCGGAGGTTTTCCGTGTCGGAGCTGAAGATGGTATTGTGCGTTAAGGTCGTCAGCGTGGTGTTCTCCATCCCGCCGGCGACAAAGTCGCGGATGGTGACCTGGTAGTATTTGTTCCATGGATAGGCCACGCCGATCTCTTCTTCAAAGAAGGCCATGATCTGGGCGGTATCTTGAAACGAGTTGGCTGCATGTTCGGCCAGCGTCGGTTGGGAGAAGAAGGCGAGCGGGATGTCGCCATGCTGATCCTCCAGCTTTTCCAGGTAACCGGCCACCAAACAGATCAGATAGTTGACATGCGGCTTCTCTTGCAGCCAGTGCGAAGTTTTCAAGCCTGTTTCGCTGGAAACCGTTTCGCTGACCAAGCGTCCATTGGAGAGGACCGTCATGTCGGAAGGGACATGACAAATGACTTCGGTCGTGGAGCGTTCGTTGGGGTAGTCGAAACAGGGGAACCAATAGCGTGCCTCATGTGCCTCGCCCTGAGTCCAGACGTGAGTATCTGATTCGGGATAGCCCATGTCAGGCGTGCGAAAATAGAATCCCCGCTCGGGCTGCGCTTGATGGTCGAAATGAATCGTGGCCTGTTGATCGACGGCCAGGGGTTCCTTCAGTTGCACGGTGACCGCGTTGGAGGTCACGGTGAAGTCAGCCACCTCGACGTCATCACTCCACACTCGATGGATGGTCAGGTGGATGGCATCCAGTCGAATCTGATCTTGGGGGTTGGCAATCGGCTGGAGTGTGATGGATGTAACGCAGTGGACCGTATGCCGCTCGAAGTTGGGCGTGACATCCAGGCGAATGTGTTTCACGTCGAAGTGCCGATCCGGGGCATAGCGAGGCCCTGGACCGTCGAGGTCGATGCCGAAGCTTTCATGATGTAGCCACTCGGCCTCGGCATGCCGCTGGCGACAAATCAGGCACTGCTCCTCGGATTGGGCGACCGGTGGCTCGACGATCAGCGGCACCAGCGAAATGGCCAGGACCAGGATGGTCGCCAAACGCGAGCAGGATGGGGAGGACGAAGGGCGAAATCCACGAAGACTCTGACGCATGATGTCACTCGGCGGAAATGGGGGGCATCGCCATCTTGGCAAGGAAATTCGAAAACGCTCGGCAAGCTCAAGCTCATGGGAGCAAGACTCGATTGTAATTGCGACGGCCCTCTCGTGGGGACCCGTCCCCGTTTGGGCTAATCGACTTGTCAGTACAGTCCGCCCTCGCGCCACGCCCCCCTCCCCACCCCCCCGCGCTCACGTAGCGAGGCCACCGTGAGCGGCAGGGCATCCGAAGACACCCTGCGGTTTCTCTTTCGTACTCGTACTCGTACTCGTACTCCTACTCGCTCGTACTCGCTCGTACTCGCTCGTACTCGCTCGATGCCTCCAAGGGGAACGGGTGATCCTTGCGGCCTCGGAACGTTCCCTCGGAAAGCAGCGGACTTGCTCGGCCGCCAGAGGGCCTTTGAGAGGGGGGGCTGTATCTGGCCCGTCGTGGCCCCGCCGGAATGGGTAATGCGGATGCCGCATTTGGGTTGTTGCGAGAAACCGACGGGTGTCTTCGCGAGAAACCGACGGGTGTCTTCGCGAGAAACCGACGGGTGTCTTCGGATCTCAGACTCCAGCGGACTGCGCCCTTCGGGATGACGCTAACTCGGATGTTGGGCTCGGTCGCGCTGTCCGGCCAGTGACGACACAATGTCCGCCCCAGGGACGATTGCCACTCGGATCCTCACGAATTCCACTCCGTGAAAAAACAGACGTCTGACCCTCGGCCAACCCGCCTGCCCTTTCCACTGGCTCTTTCCGCTGGCTCTCGCTCAGCTTTCATATACTTCACGAGCGGAATGGCGTGACTACTCGGCCGGCCAGCCGATGGCTCGGTGGAGTTGAAATTGGGAGCGATTGTAGTCGGCGACCGAGCGGACATATTGGCGTCGAGCTTGGTCGAGTGCTTGGATGGCCTGCAGGACTTCCAGCGGCAGGCCCTGACCTTCTTGGATTCGCTCTTGATTCCGACGATAGGACAGCTCCGCGGAGGTGATCCCTTCCTGGGCCCATTCAATTTGTCGATGCCTTTCCACGACTTGGGCATGTGCCTCGGCCACATCGGCCGCGACCTGGTCCATCTGCCGAACCTGTTCCCATCGTGCCTGGTCGAGTCGCGAGCCCGCGACGGCTCGAGCCGCCCGTTCCCCAAAGCCGAGCTGGCGAATCTCCCAAAATGCGGCGGCGTCCATGTCGAGCCGGTCACCGAAACGAATCAGATCGCTTCCCAGTCCACCTCCGTTCACTCCATAACTGACTCCCAGCAAGATGCTGGGGACAAGCGGAGCGTACTGCTCGCGACGCAGTCGCTGTACGGCCTCGCCAACCAGATGCCGCGCTTCTGACAGCTCGGGCCTGTTGGTCAGGCCGAGCGAGATCAGCTCCGGCAACTCGACCTCCCGAGAAACCATGTCGATCGGAATCAGCACCGGCTCTTGGGGTTCGGGAGGTTCTGGCTGCGGCCAACTCAGAAGCCGAACTAAACGAACTCGGGCCGTCCGCACTCCCTCGTCGGCGCGACTCAGTTCCACTCGTCGAACGGACAGCTCCGCTCGCGCTCGATCGGCATCCGCCTGGAGCCCCTGCCCTGTCTCGGAAAAATCAGCCGTCAGTTTCGCTAATTGCTCGGCATGGTCGAGCGTATCCCTGGCCACGGCTTGAACCTGCAAGGCCTCCAGCAGGTCGGTGTAGGCAGTGGCTGTTTCCAATAGCATGTCATTCGTAACGGCTCGACTCGCATGGCGGCGACGTCCAAGCACTTGTTGAGCGATCTCGGGTTCAAAGATCGCGTCGCGAAGATGGAAATTCATGAACAGGCCGGGCACGGCGGGTGAGCCGGCGCCAACCGTTTGGGAACCGAGTCCGGAATAGAGCGATCCGCGACTCGTTTCAATGATGTCACCTGCAACGTCTTGAATCCGCCCTTCATGCTTGTTGTAGTTGAATCCGGCTCGAAGCGACGGAACCCATAGTACCTGAGCCAACTCCACTTCGGACCAAGCCTCTCGAATCCGTTGGCGAGCGAAGGCGACTTGCGGGTTTTGCCCCGCCGTGATGGCCAATGCGGTCGGTAAGTCAATCGCGATCGGACCAGCAAGCTCCTCCGGTTCCGCCTGATTCATCGAGCGATCAGGTAGCTCCCGCGGAAGGCCCGAACTGTCTGATTCATCGGACTCGAGTAGGGTGATATCCACATTTTCACGTGGTGGAAGGGGCCGGTTCGACGTCGCTCCTCTGCCTGTCGTCTCCACTGTTGAAAACGTCTCTTCTTCATGATTGACGAGGAATGTCCGAGTCGCCTCAGACTCTCGATCGGACGATTCACTATTCGGCTGCTCGGTGAAGGCGGCGTGATGACCAACAGGGGACGCTTCGTGGGAGGAGGGGTGGAT
>JBJHCD010000772.1:0-3556 GCA_050485845.1 Pirellulaceae bacterium
CAGTTGCTGGCAGCCGCTCATGCCGTGTTTCGCGAGCGAGGCTACCGGCCTCGTCTGGCTCTGGCCGATACGGTGGGGGCAGCCTGGGGAGCGGCCCATTTCGGCGAACATTTCGGCGAACATTTCGGTGAAAAATTCGGGAAAAATTTCGGCGAACATTTCATCGGCTGCTCGGCCTCTTCTGAAATGGAAGCTCCCATCTGGAGGATTCCACCCGGCTCGTCCGTTCAGCCCTGGCAAGACGTTCCCTTGGAGGGACTCCGTTTGTCTCCCGCTTGCCTGCGGATTTTTCAGCAGCTTGGGATCGAGCGACTCGGTCCGTTCTTCCAGATACCTCGCCAGGAATTGATCCACCGCCTGGGACCCGAACCGGTGATTCGCTGGGAGCAATGGGAAGGGAGCGTGGCGGAGCGAATCGTGGCTTATCGAGCGACTCCCGAGTTTGTCGCTCGCCATTGGTTCGAGCATCCGTTAACACGGTGGGAGCATCTCCAATCACCCATTCAGCAGTTGATGCAAAAGCTGGTGGACCAGTTGGCTCCCCATCGACGGGGCGTTTTGCGACTGGAATGTCGTCTGGAAGGGGGAGCCACGGAGACGCTCCGTTTGGTCATTGGTTTTTTTCGTCCCACGCTTCGAGTGGGGCATTGGTTTGAGTTGCTGGAGCTGCAACTGGAGCAGCAGTCGCTTCCCCACGCCATCCAGCATCTTTCTCTGGAAGTGCTTCAATCCGCTCCGCTATCGGCCCGGCAGCCGGTCTTGTTCGCGGAGCTGGAAGGGAGTTCGTCGCGACAAGGCCGGCGGCAGTTCGAGCATTTGGTGGATCGGCTCAGCAGTCGCTTGGGTGAGACGGCCGTGGTCTGTCCCTGGTTGCGGCGGGATCCTCAACCGGAACGAGCTTTTACCGTGCATCCTTGGTTGGAGGTTCCTTCGAGTCGAAAGTCCGGCTCGTCTCGTTCTCTGTCTCCGCGAGGCCTGGGGCCTTTTCATCGTCCCTTGCGACTTTACGACCCACCCTTGCCGGTGGAGGTCCGCGATGTTGCCGGCTCGGGGCCTCCAAACCGTTTCTCCAGAAAGGGAAGGGAGTATCAGGTGGTGGCCTACAGCGGACCGGAACGAATCGAAACGGGATGGTGGCGCGGACCACGTATCCGCCGGGATTATTTTCGAGTGGAGACCATGGAGCATCAGCGTTTCTGGCTGTTCCACGCGGTCCAGGAAAATCGATGGTTTTTGCAAGGGGAGTTTGCTTGAAGTGGAGGTTCCAAGAGTTCCTTATGCCGAACTGCATTGCAAGTCGAACTTCACGTTTCTCGAAGGAGCCTCCCATGCCGCGGAACTCGCCCAGCAGGCTGCTCGGCTCGGTTACCAGGCCTGGAGCGTTACCGATCGCAATTCCCTGGCCGGGATCGTGCGTGCCCACATTGCGGCTCAGGACAATCAACTTCCCTTGGTCGTCGGGGCCGAGATCACTCCGCTGGACGCCCCTCCCATTGTCTTTTGGGTTCCTGATCGCCGAGCCTACGGGCGGCTCTGCCGGATGATCACTCTGGGGCGGAGGCAAGCCGAGAAGGGGGCGTTTTCCCTTCACTTTGAGCAACTGGCCGACCATGCGGCTGGACTGATCGGCGGCCTCCCGGCCGGCGATTGGCTGCAGCTTGACGACCCGCAGCGAGATGATCGTCTTCAGGCCTGGAGAAGGTACGGCGAACTACTCCCGGATCGCTGTTATCTCTTGGCGGAACTTCATCGCGGGGTGGAAGACCGGCGTCTGCTGCAGTCGCTTCATGAGGTCGCTCGGCAATTGAACCTGCCGATGGTGGCGGCCGGCGACATTCACTATCATCATCCCGATCGCCAGGCCCTCCAGGAGGTCTTGACGGCCATCCGTCGCGGAGTTGCCGTGACGGAACTGGGAGTGGACCGCTTTGCCAATGCCCAGCGTCATCTTCGCCCCTGGAGCGAACTTCAGCGGAGCTTCGCGCCCCATCCGGATGCCCTGGCCAGAACGCTCGAAGTAGCCGAGCGCTGTAAGTTCTCCCTGGATGAACTCCGTTATGAGTACCCCGAGGAGCTGGCGCCGGAAGGTCTGCGCCCCATCGAACATTTGCAGCAGCTGGTCTGGCAGGGGGCGGAAGCACGTTATCCGGCTGGAGTTCCCGCCAAGGTGCGGCAGTTGCTGGAGCATGAACTGACATTAATTAGTCAGTTAAATTACGAGGCCTATTTTCTCACCGTCTGGGATTTGGTCCGGTTTGCTCGGCAACGCGGCATTCTCTGCCAGGGGCGAGGTTCCGCCGCCAACTCGGCCGTCTGCTATTGTCTCGGAGTCACTTCCGTCGATCCGCAGCAGAGCGATCTGCTGTTTGAGCGATTTGTCAGCCGGGAGCGGGAGGAGGCTCCCGATATCGATGTCGATTTCGAGCATGAGCGGCGCGAGGAGGTGCTGCAGTACGTCTATGAGAAGTATGGCCGCGATCGTGCCGGCATGACGGCCGTGGTGATTACCTACCGAGTTCGTTCGGCATTGCGGGATGTCGGGAAGGCTTTGGGGCTCTCCTTGGATCAGGTCGATCGACTCGCCAAGAACATCGAGGGATTTCATGACGAGCCGAAGTTGGCCGAACGATGTCGCCAGGTCGGTTTGGATGTGCGATCGAACTTGGGGAAGCGTTTGATTTATCTCGTGCGCCGGCTTGTGGGGTTTCCCCGCCACTTGTCGCAGCATGTCGGTGGGATGGTGATGACTCGGGGACCGCTGTGTGAATTGGCTCCGATTGAAAATGGAGCGATGGCGGGGCGAACCGTCATCCAATGGGACAAAGACGACTTGGATGAACTTGGAATCCTCAAGGTCGATTGTCTTGCCCTGGGGATGCTCAGCGCCATCCGCCGCTGCTTTACCATGATTCAGGAGCATTCGGGAACAACCTGGACTTTGGCCACCTTGCCGGCCGAGGACCCCGAGGTTTACGACATGATTTGTCGAGCGGACACGATGGGGGTGTTTCAGATTGAGAGCCGAGCCCAGATGAGTATGTTGCCCCGTTTGAAGCCTCGCTGTTTTTACGATCTGGTGATTGAGGTGGCCATTGTCCGGCCGGGGCCCATTCAAGGGGACATGGTTCATCCTTATCTGCGGCGCCGAGCGGGTTTGGAGCCGGAATCGTATCCGAGCGAGGCGATCCGGGAGGTACTGCACAAGACGCTGGGGGTCCCTTTGTTTCAGGAACAGGCGATGCGACTGGCCGTGGTGGCCGCGGGATTTACGCCGGGCGAGGCGGATCAGTTGCGCCGAGCGATGGGGGCTTGGCGGCGTCCCGGGGTTATCGATCAGTTCCGCCGGAAACTGCTGGATGGAATGGAGGCGCGAGGGCTTTCGCGAGAATTCGCCGAACAGGTCTTTCGGCAGATTCGTGGATTTGGCGAGTATGGTTTTCCGGAGTCGCATGCCGCCAGTTTCGCGCTGCTGGTCTATGCCTCGGCATGGCTCAAATGCCATTATCCCGTGGTCTTCACCGCCGCCCTGATCAACAGCCAGCCGATGGGCTTCTAT
>JBJHCD010000773.1:0-3545 GCA_050485845.1 Pirellulaceae bacterium
GGTGAAGGAACAGGCCGCCCGCGACTTTGAGAGGCTACGTCAAGCGAAAATGGCTCAAGTAACCGAGGAACGCGAGGAACAAGTCGCGAAGATTCAACAGGAATTTGAAGCGAACATGAAATCCCTCCGATCGGAAGCCATCATTAAGCAGTTTGCAAGGCATAACGAATCGCTGGAGCGAGCAAAACACTGTGGCCCGATTGCCGTATACCTCCAGTTCCGACCGCAATCCGATCAGCAGCATGCGCTGCATATACTCACTGCGGACGGTCAATCCGTGGTGTATGTGGCGAGTGAAGATGCCACGGTCGAATACGGACAATGGAGCAAGACCGCACACGGGATAAAATTCTCCGTCGGCTCCGCGAGCGGCACGAGCCTTACATGCCATGTTCTCCTTAAATCGGCGGGAGCGAGCTACGTGAGTGTCGAAGCCGCCGACCAACTGCAAGAAATTGAGGGGCGACTGTTGGTCGGTGACCCAGGTTTCTTGAGCCAAACTGTGGGCAATATGTCTGACGGGGAGGCGAACCATCCGATGCACGTGCGGACTGGAAATGGTTTGATAACTAGCGGGTGGGAACCCCGCCTGGGTAACTCCTAGCCAGAGGCCCAGTATCGAGCATTGCAGCGTGCGTATAAGGCGGCTACCGCCGAAGTCGCACGTTGAAGCGTATGCAGAAAGGTAGCGAGGATGAAAGGTAGGGACTGGCTGTCCCGCCCTGAATGAGATTGAGCTCCGAAAGCGTTGTTTTCTGTTGGATACTGCCCAGGGTCTGTGCATGCCTGAAGGCTACACCTGGCACCGCATCATTGGCGAGCGGTGCGGGAGTCCCGGAGTCCGAGATCCATTCGCGCTACACACCAAGTTATCAAGGCAACCAGTGAGGCCCAAAGGTTCTTGATCCACGTATGAAGTCCAATCATGAACGATCGAGTATGCCGGACAAGCTGAAGAAGCAAGAACGGCAAATGACTCTTTGGGAGTCGGATGGCTGCATAGTACCGCTGAAACCAATGGAGGAGCCCCCTGCGGGCGATTCCACGGGTGGATCGAAGCCGAGTAATGTCGGTGCAGGGAAGGCGGCCAGGCCAACACGCGAACGACGCCGAACACCGTCCGCACTCAGCGGTGGACAAACGGTGACAAACCGGCTCGAACGCATCACCGAGAGAGCGAAAGCGGACGCGGCGGCAAGGTTCAACAACGTGTTTACACTGTTGACGCATGAGCTGCTGTGGCTCGCCTTTCGCAAACTCAAGCGAGACAAGGCACCCGGAGTCGACGGGGTGACGGTCGAGCAGTACGAAGCGAACTTGCAGGACAACCTGCGAGACCTCGAGCAGCGACTGCACCGTCAGACCTATCGGTCCCAGCCGAGTCTGCGTCGCGACATCCCGAAAGGAGGTGGCAAGACGCGGCCGCTGGGGATCGCCTGTGTGGAAGACAAGATCGTACAGCGTGCGATTGTGATGGTTCTGGAACGAATCTACGAAGTCGACTTCTGTGACTTCTCTTATGGGTTCCGCCCAGACCGTAGCTGTCACCAGGCGCTTAGTGTGCTCGGTAAGGTTATCGCCACGCGGCGAGTGAACTGGATCAGTGATGCAGATATTAAGGGTTTCTTCAATCACGTTTCTCATTCGCAGCTCGTCGAGTTGCTGGGGCGACGGATCAGCGACCCGCGGATGCTGCGACTGATACGGCGTTTGCTTGAAGCGGGGGTGGTGATCGAGAACCAGCGTCACAAGACTGACGAGGGCGTCGCACAAGGTTCGATCCTCTCACCACTGCTGGCCAATGTGTACCTACACTATGTGCTTGATCAGTGGTTCGAGTGCGAGGTGAAGCCGCGTCTGCACGGCGAGTCATACTTGATTCGCTACGCCGATGATTTCATCTGTGCTTTTGAGAAGGAGTCGGACGCACGGGCGTTCCAGGCAGTTCTGCGGAAGCGACTGGGTCGTTTCTCGCTTGAGCTAGCTGAGGAGAAGACGAAGTTGCTCCGTTTCGGCCGTTTTGCCAGTCGCGATAGCCAGCGGCTTGGTGAGGGGGCTCCGGGCACTTTTGATTTTCTTGGCTTCACGCACTACTGCGGCTTGAGCCGTGCTGGCAAGTTCAAACTGAAAAGGAAGACGGCAACGAAGAAGTTCCGGGCGAAGGTCAAGGATTTGAAGGACTGGCTCCGCGAGAGCCTGACGAAACCGATCACCGAGGTGTGGCCGACACTGGTGCGCAAGCTGCAAGGGCACTTTAACTACTATAACGTCAATGACAATTGGCGTTGGTTAGTGAAGTACCGCGAAGCAGCGCGGCGGCTGGGGCTGCGTTGGATGCGTCGGCGAAGTCAAACGGCCTCATTGAGCTGGACCGACTACCACGCCTACCTGGATCGTCATCCGTTGCCGAAACCTGGGATGATCGTGGACTTGATCGCGATGGCGAGGGGCTAAGATGTGCCGAGGTGACAGGTGTTGGCTGGGAGCCGGATGCGTTAACTGCGCAAGTCCGGTTCTGGGAGGGGCGAGGTGCTCAATCGTGCATGGAGAGAATATTGTGACACCACCAAGGGAAACCGGTGGATAACTGTGAACACAAACCCTATCCTAAACACGAAAGGCACCCGTCTACTCGCCGGGAGGACGGCTTGCGGCGTTTGCTGAAATGGATGATAAACTCTCCGTCGCCCCGTGATTTCAAACGTTCGTTGGCCGAGACCAACGCGAGATTCTTGCGCGGTCGATGTCGCCTGTCGCTTGCTCGGTTCTTGATAGAAACATCCAATAAGACTTCCGCCCGCACTCAACGCGTTCATCAGCGTGTGATGTCGCCGGTCGGGTGCGCGGTCGAATGTCCGGCGCCTGTCGATTTCAACACAGAGTCGACCCTCCGCGAGCCCAGTGCCTCAGTGAGAATCAACTGCCGGAACTCCATAGCCGGTGCTCACCCTGTCCCGATTTGCTTGCTCGGCCGATCCCGTACCGGTACACTCCGCGTCTGACTGCAATGTTGATCCGGCTGCAAACGTAGCGCCGGCAACGAACCATCCAATCCACCCCAGCCCTCGGGCTGCCGGTTCCTGATCGCCATGTCTTCGCCTCGGGCGGGGTGATTGGTCGCGTTCCGCTAACCGGCAGCTTCGCTTGAAACGCTACCTTCTGCTTGCTACAGCCGTCGTGCTAATCGCCGCTGCAGGCATAGCCAGTTGGCGAGCTCCGACGATTCGTCCACTTGGTAACACGACGTCTGGACTCACACCCGCCGAAGGTCACGCGATCACTCCGCAGCAGGCGGTGGTACTTGCTCAGCCCTACCTTGAAAGTTCATTTGAATTGCGATCACGCTATCTGCTGCCGGAAAAGCGGAATGCCAACAAGCCAACGACGGATTGGGTAACACTCAAGGGCGACACCTACTTCGTGGCCCGTGACAACTATCCCGCAATCAACGCAAACTTTTACATTCCGTATGCCGTGACTGTGAACACTGAAACGGGCGCCGTTTCGCCGCCAACAGCGAGCAGGAATTGACCGTAGCCGTACTA
>JBJHCD010000774.1:0-3537 GCA_050485845.1 Pirellulaceae bacterium
TGAGAACGACGATGGCGGTTTCCTCCAGGAGGCCGCGGGCATCCAGGTCTTCCAGGAGCGTGCAGAATCCATGATCCAGCCCGGGGCCCAGTTCTTCCTTGAGTCGAGGATAGTGGTGCACGTGTGTGTCCCAGCCGGTATTGAACAGGCCGACCTCGTCCCAGCAGACCGTGACGAATTTTCCTCCCGCTTCGAGAATTCGCCGAGCGGCCAGGCAGGACTGACCAAAGAGATTCATGCCGTACCGCTCTCGGAGTTCCGAATCCTCGCTTTGGACATTCAAGGCTTCCCGCAATGCGCCTGAAGTGAGCACCGAAATGGCCAGGTCGCGGTGACGATCGTAGGTCGTCTGCCGCATCTGCCGATCCATGGATCGGCGAGCCTCATCGAATTGTTCCAGCAACGAGGCCCGCTGATTCAGCCGGTCCAGCGTGATGTCCGGCACTGTCGACGAGGATTCAAACCGGTCCTCGGGTCGGATTCCGATATAGGGATCCGCCACCATGGGAGTCGGAGCGTTCGGAGATCCGGAATCACGCAAGACTTCCCGAATCCCAGGGGCTCGGAACTCGGACCAAACCGTGTCATACGCCGGACCGAGGAAACCACCGAAGGGACCCGAGCGAGCGGGGCCTCGCTTCGATCCGAACGGAAAGGGGAGTCCAAAGTTCCGCGGAATGATCGGGGCCTTGGGATCCTCTTGTTGTCCGAGATGGTCCACGACCGAACCCATGAAAGGCCAGTGCCGGGAATCGCGAGGATTCGTTTCCATGGGGATGTCCGTGATCGGAGACGCGGATGTCGCGAAGGCCATCCCATGCACCGGATGGGGGTGAGTCAGCGAGCGAACGATGGTGACTCGGTTCAGGATCTTCGCGATCCGCGGAAAGATCTCGCCGATCCGCACGCCCGGGATCGCCGTTCCCACGGTCCCCAATTCTCCCCGAACTTCGACCGGAGCGTCAGGTTTCGGGTCGAACGTCTCGAGCTGGCTGGGCGATCCCCACAAGTACAGCAGAATGCAGCGTTTGGCCTTGCCGAAGCCGGGCAGCGACGAGGAGGGGGATGCCTGAACGGACGAATGGGCCGCCAAATTGGCCAGCGACAACCCGAGGGGGGCAAGAGCCCCGGCGTGCAAGAATTCTCGTCGAGAGACCTCGTGTGACCACGGTTGTTTTGATCCCAGAATGCGAAGCAAGACTGCCACCTCTTTCCAGCAAGACTCGTTTTGGACTCCAGTGAACACCACTCGGAAAAATATGGTGGGCCGACGACTTCACTCAACGGCGGGTTCTACACCCCCCGTAAGCCCGGCCGAAGTTCCTGGATACGCCATACTTCGTCCTACCAGATTTGGAGCTTCATTTCCAGTCGATCGGCTGCGCGCCTGCGAGTCGATGTCGCGGATTCGAGGCCTTGACACTACCCCGCAATGACGGCCTGATCCCGCGAGTTCGGGCCGTACCACGGGGTTCTGTCAGGCACTCGAAGACCTTGCTAGTGGTCTGGGACAACTTATTTTTTGGGTACGACGGACTGGAAGTCCATCGTACGAGTCCAGCTCAACCCATATTCTTGACTGTCCCAGACCACTAATCTTCGGCTCGACTCCCGTCTCCACACATCTGGACGATGCGAGGATCGAAACGGGCGATGATTTCCACGAGATCCTGCTGAGCCTGCATCACATCGTCGATGTTCTTGTAAACTCCAGGCACCTCGTCCGCTCCCGCCGCCAGGACAATGACCCCTTGGGCTTCCAGGTCTTTCCTGACCGCTCGCCAAGAGAATGTGTCCTTGGCCTTCTTTCGGGACATGCGCCGTCCCGCGCCATGGGATGCCGAATCGAAACTCTCCGCCACTCCACGGCCCCGCACCACATAGGCCGGTGAGGCCATCGATCCGGGAATCACGCCCAAGGCCCCCTTCCCGGCCGGCGTTGCCCCCTTGCGATGAACAATCAGCTCCCGCCCTCCATGCTCCTCCTTCCAGGCAAAGTTGTGGTGATTTTCCACGCCACCAATGATCTCCGCCCCCAGGAGCCGAGTCACCAGTCGATGAATCACCTCATGGTTCGCCGAGGCGTAGTCCCCCATCAAGTTCATGGCGGCCCAATATTCCTGCCCCTCCTGGCTGTCAAGCGACAGCCAAGCCAGATACGCCAAGTCGTCGAAACGCTTGGGAAGCCTGGCTCGAGCGATGTTGCTGTACGTGGAACAGACGGCGGCACCCGTTCCTCGACTGCCGCTGTGGCTGAGCAGCGCGAGATACTCGCCCGCATCCAATTGCAAATCCTCGTCACGTTCGGCCAACGTCAACTTCCCGAACTCGACAAAGTGATTCCCCGACCCGGAAGAACCAAGCTGCTTCCAGGCCAAGTCCTTCCGCTCGCGCGTGACTCGAGAAACCGTCCAGTCGAGGTCCATGACGGGATGCTGCTGCCGCCTTTCGTGAGCCGAACCGATGCCGAATCGAGTTCCACGCTGCAGTGAATCGCGAAACCGATCGAACTGCTCGGACATCGATTCAACCGGAAGGTCCAGAACCGAAAGCTTCATCCGGCACGCAATATCGACTCCCACGGCATACGGGATCACCACTCCCTCGGTAGCCAGGACTCCGCCGATCGGCAGTCCGTATCCAATATGGGCATCCGGCATCAAGGCAGCCCCGACCGCCCCAGGAACGGCACAAGCCTGCTTCATCTGATCGTGGGCCCCCTGGTCGATATCGTCCCCCCAAGTCCGATAGGAGATCGGCTTCGGCCGCTCGAAATTTCGGTCCTCCAGCAGGTCCCGTGCAAACGCACCGAAATCCTCGTCCTCCAGAAAATCGTCCGGCGCTTCCAAGACCTGAACAATCCGCTCGCGAAGTTCCTTCTTGCGCATCTCCGGATTCCGAGTCACGTTTTGGACCGCCCCAATCGCGCTCTTGACGCAAGACTCGGGAACTCCCAACTTCTGCAATTGCCGACTGTTCATCATTCACCTCTCCTTTCAGATCAGGACAAGCAGCACTGGATTTGGGTTCACGGAATCACCAGGGAAGTTGCTGCTCTTTCCGGGAAGAGTCCAGGTCGGTGATGACTTCGAAGAGCCCGACAATCACCAGGGAAGTTGCTGTTGTTTTCGGGACGAGGGTCCGTATTTCTCGATAAAGTTTTTCACCGAGACTTTGCGAGCCGTATTCTCGGAACTCATGTAGCGAATCTTCCCGAAAATAGGTCGCTCGGGCCCCCACGGGCGATCGTAGCGGCCCAGTACCCAGAAAATGCCGCTGTAAGAGTTCGGGTTGCGGCCATCCAGCGCGTACTTGTTGTTCAGTTCGATCATTACCCGCAACGCGTCGCGGGGATGAGCGGACCACTCCAGAATCTTCTTTCCCCACAACATCCGGAGGTAATTATGAATCCGCCCTTCGGATGTCAGTTGCCGTTGCGCGGCATTCCAGAGGGGATCATGAGTCTCCGAGCGTTCGAATTCCTCGAGCGAGTAGGTCGATTCGCGGGGATCGGAAGCGTGGTCCTCGAGCGTGGTC
>JBJHCD010000775.1:0-3536 GCA_050485845.1 Pirellulaceae bacterium
CGGTGTAACCGGGGTGAGCGTGGGAGTCGAAGCGAACGCCCATGCCTCCGGGGATCATCATCCGCTGGATCTTCCCCGCACTCGGCTGAAACTTCCGCTGGGGGTCTTCGGCGTTGATGCGACATTCCATCGCCACGCCGTTCAGGCGAATGTCTTCCTGGCGGAAAGGAAGTGGTTCACCGGCCGCCACGGCGATCTGAGTTCGAATCAAATCGACACCGGTCACCATTTCGGTCACGGGGTGTTCGACTTGAATTCGAGCGTTCACTTCGATGAAGTAGAAGTTGTTCTCTTGGTCGACGATGAATTCGACCGTGCCGGCATTCGTGTAGCCGGCCTTTTTCACCAGTCGAACGGCGGATTCGCAGAGCGACTTGCGGACTTCGGGGGGCAGATTGGGAGCCGGGCTCTCCTCGATCAGTTTCTGGTGGCGCCGCTGAGTCGAGCAATCTCGTTCCCAGAGGTGGACGACGTTGCCGTGGTGGTCGGCGATGATCTGGACTTCCACGTGCCTGGGTCGCTCGATGTATTTTTCCAGGTACACGCCGGGGTTGCCGAATGCCGCCTCGGCCTCGGTGCGGGCCTGAGTCACGGCGGCTTTGAGTGCCAGGTCGTTCGAGGCAACTCGCATCCCCTTGCCTCCACCTCCGGCGGTGGCTTTGATGAGCACGGGGAAGCCGATTTCATGAGCGACTCGAGCGGCTTCCGCCTCGTCGTCGATCAAGCCATCGCTGCCGGGGACGACGGGAACATTGGCTTCTCGAGCCAGTTTACGAGCCCGGTTTTTGTCGCCGAGCAGGTCCATGGCTTCGGGGGAGGGGCCGATGAAGTCGATTTTGCAGCTCCGGCAGACTTCATTAAAGTGGGAGTTCTCGGAGAGAAAGCCGTAGCCGGGATGGATCGCCTCGACGTTGCCGACTTCGGCCGCGCTGATGACCTGATCGATTTTCAGATAGCTTTGGGACGACTTGGCGGGTCCGACGCAGTAGGCTTCATCCGCCAATTCCAGATAGGAGGCCTCTCGGTCCGCCTCGCTGAAAATCGCGACGGTCTCGATTCCCATTTCCCGACAGGCGCGGATGACGCGCAGAGCGATCTCGCCGCGATTGGCGACCAGGATGCGTTTGTACATAAGTCCTAATTTCAGCCGCTGGTGTCCACTTTGAACAACGGTTTTCCGTGATCCACGGGTTCTTCATCTTCCACCAGGACGGCCACAATCCGTCCACGGACCTCGGCGGGGATTTCGTTGAACATTTTCATGGCTTCGACGATGCAGACGGTCGTCTCGGCTTCGACATGATCTCCCACCTTCACGAAGGGGGCCGCGTTCGGGTTCGCTCGACTATAGAAAGTCCCCACCATGGGGCTGCGAATGTAGACGATATTCTCGCCATCGGCCGCGGCGGAAGCCGCGCCGCCGGACGGGGCAGGGGAGGGATTGGCAGGGGATGCCGGCGGGCCGGGAGGAGCGTATTGGGGAACCGCATACGCCGTGGGCAGGGGAGTGGCCGAGGGGCGGGCGAGACGAATTCGCTGCTCCCCCTCACGCAAGTCGACTTCCGCAATGTCGTGCTCGCGCATCAGCTCTATTAACGTGCGAATTCGCTCCAGGTCGAAGACGCCGGGAATCTCTTGTTCGCTTTCCGCCATCAATGGGGACTCCGCTACTCTCGACGGTTGCATCCGCCAACCGCTGGATCGGTAAGGAAATACGAAGGATCAATGATCTCGTGGCAAGTCGTTGTCCTGATCTCTCGGTGTTTCAGAAGCTTTGCCGTCTTGAATACTTGCCGCTGGAAAAAATTACGCTGAGCCATTCCGAGCCACGCCGCGCCGTGGCAGCCGGCGACTCGTCAATCCGTCAAACCCTCCACGACGCAGGAGTCCAATTCCTTGGGGAGGGAACTGAGCACTTCATGGCCGTCGCGCGTGACCAGGACATCGTCTTCGATTCGAACTCCACCCCAGCCTGGCAGGTAGATACCCGGTTCGACCGTGACGACCATTCCTCGCTGGAGCGGCCGGTCCTGTCCGGGAGCAAGTCGCGGCTGTTCATGGATTTCGAGCCCAAACCCGTGTCCCAGGCCATGCCCGAAACGCTTGCCAAACCCTGCCGCGCCGATGACACCTCGAGCGACCGCATCGACTTCGCTGAGCAGAACTCCGGGGCGAATGGCCTCAATGGCCTGCCGCTGGGCTGTCAACACAACTTGGTACACGCGTTCGAGTTTGGGCGGGATTTTAGCCGTCGTCAGCAGCCTCGTCAAGTCGCTCCGGTACCCCTCCACGACCGCTCCCCAGTCAAATAGAACCAGGTTGTTTCCCCCAATGGAGGAGTTGGTGGGGCGAGCGTGCGGCAAGGCGGCTCGAGCCCCCGCGGCGATAATGGCGGGGAAGCTGAATCCCTCCCCCCCGAAATCTCGAATTTGATGTTCGAGATGAGCGGCAATTCCGGTCTCGGTCTGATCGGCCCGCAAACCGGCTCGAACCACTCCGAAGGCTCTTTCGGCCACCTGGATCGCTCGACGAATACTTCGGATTTCCTCGCGATCCTTGATCTCCCGTAGCTGCTCGACCCACCCTCGAGTGGCGACAAGTTCCACGTCGGGGAGGCCGCCGGCGAGTTGGTCGTATAGCGCAAGCGTAACGGCGTTGGCCTCCAGGGCGAGATGGTGCAGTGTTTGTGGAGCTAGGGTGGCGGCGAGGAGCTCCACTAGTGTTTGGGGGGGGCGGCGGATGATCGCGGCGATGTCGGGGCATTCGGTGGAGAGCTGTTCGTCATAGCGAGCGTCGCTGAGGATCCACTGATCGGTGGGGGTCAGCAGCAGGTAGCTGGAATCTCCGGTGAAGCCTGTCAGGTAGCGGACGTTGGTTTCGTTGGTGACCAGGAATCCGGCCAGTCCCTCTTTCCGCATCCTCCGCTGAATTCGTTCCCTCCGCTGCGCATGGTTCGCCATGATTCCGAGTACCTTCCGATGTTGCCGAGTGAGTGTTCTTGGCGAAGGATCCTACCAGTATTCTCTCGGAAGAAGAAGCGAAGCGAGGGGCGGGGGGGCAGTTTTCAGTTTCCGGTTTCAAGTTTTCAGTTTTCAGGAAGAGCCGGAAAAACCGAAGGGTGTCTTCGGATCGCACGTCTCAACAAAAACCATAGGGTGTCTTCGGATCTCGCGCTGGCTTTCGACGAACGCGACTCCGAGAAGCCCACTTCGGGGGCAAACGGGTGAGCTTTGCGGCCTCGGAACGTTCCTTCGCAAAAGGAGCGATCTTGCTCGGCCGCAGGAGGTTCTTTTAGGGTGGTGTGTAGCTGGCCAGTCGTGGCCCCGCCGTAGCAGGTCCGACGGAGGCCACTTTGAATCCGAAGACACCCTGCGGTTTCTGGCTTGCTCGGCCGCCATAGGTTCTTTGGGGTGGTGTGTAGCTATCCAGTCGTGGCCCCGCCGGAGCAGGTCCGACGGAGGCCACGTTAAATCCGAAGACGCGCTTCGGTTTCTGGCTTGTTCGTCCGCAGAAGGTTCTTTGGGGTGGTGTGTAGC
>JBJHCD010000776.1:0-3532 GCA_050485845.1 Pirellulaceae bacterium
CACGGCGCTGGGCGCCGACCACAGCGTGCAGCAGATGGGCCCGGTCCCCGTCTCGACCGACTCCATCGAGGTCTACGAGCTCTCGTTCGGAGCCGAGGTGGGCCAGCGCGCCGGAAGCGGTCGGGCGACCGGCCGGCGGCAGTACGAGCATTCCAAGGAGTTTCATGTGTCACCCTTCATGGAGATGGGGCTGCGGTATCGCTGGAGTCTTCCGAAGCCTGACAAGGAGTTGTCCGTTGGAATCGAAGCCCTTCAAGGAGAGCGGCGAATGTTCGTCGCCGGCATGCGGCTTCAGAGGAAGCCATTGACCCGCCCTGCCCTTCGCCGATCGCTCTGGCAATTTCCCTGGATGGCAGGTCAGGTCGTGGCGGCTATTTACTACCAGGCATTTCTCTTATGGTGGAAGCAATGTCCCGTATTCACGCATCCGCGTCTGGCGGCACGCTCGCCAGTCCCATCCCACGAGCATTCACCCAGGGAGAGGATCCCGGAGTAACGGCGGGATTCGGTGCTTCGCTGTTGACGCGGGCTTTGTTTCGCAGTCTGGCTCGAATCGAAGTGGGGCGATTGGTCCTGCGTGATGGGAATCGTGGCTGGTCCTTCGGTGAAATGGCGGAAGCTTCCCCATTTGCCACGGCGGAAATCCTCGTGCACGACCCTCGATTCTACCGGTCGTTGGCCTGGGGTGGGGCGCTTGGCGCCGCAGACGCCTTTCTGCGAGGTTGGTGGACCTGCGACAACCTGACCGGAGCGATTCGCGTACTTAGTCGCAATCAGGATGTCTTGCAATCGATGAACGGGTTCTCCAGTCGGATCGTGCAAAGCTGGCGGGGAATCCTGCATCTCTGGAGACGAAACACACGCCAGGGAAGCCGCCGCAACATCGCCGCCCATTACGATTTAAGCAATGAGTTTTTCTCGCTGTTCTTGGATGAGTCGATGACCTACTCGTCGGGCATCTTCACGCATCCCGAGGCGACGCTTCTGGAAGCTTCCGAAGCCAAGTACGAACGAATCTGCCGCAAGCTGGAACTGAAGCCCGAAGACCACGTGCTCGAGATTGGTTGTGGGTGGGGTGGATTCGCCGAATATGCCGCTCGGCGTTACCGATGCCGGATAACCGGAGTGACGATATCTCGTCAGCAGTACGAGTACGCTCGACAACGCATCCGACGGGCGGGACTCGGCGACCTCGTGCAACTCGAACTGAAAGATTATCGAGATCTCACCGGGAAGTTCGACAAGTTGGTTTCCATCGAGATGATCGAGGCGGTGGGGCGGGAGTATCTCCCCAGTTATTTTCAGCAATGTTCTCGACTGCTGAAAGAGAATGGCATGATGGCCCTGCAGGCAATTACGATTCCAGACCACCGCTACGATCGCTATCGCCGCTCGGTCGACTTTATCCAGCACTATGTATTCCCTGGCGGTTTCCTGCCGAGTCTTTCGGCCATGGCGGACTGCTGGCGGAAAGCGACCGATTTCCGGCTGTTTCATCTGGAGGATTTCGGGCCCCATTACGCGGAGACTCTCCGCCGTTGGCGGGAGCGATTCGACGCTCACGCCGACTCCATCCGACATCTGGGAATGGACGACTACTTCATGCGATTATGGACGTTTTATCTTTGTTACTGTGAGGGAGGGTTTCTCGAGCGACAAATCGGCGTCTCGCAGATCCTGCTGACCAAACCTGCCTGCCGCCGTGACGCGGTGATCTTGCCTTGGGGAGAACGTTGATGGATGTAATCACTTTGGCCGAACGACGTTGGTTTCCCGATTGGGTGGTGCGAAAAGGAATCCGCCGCCTCCTGGCAACCCGCTTGCAACAGGAAACTCGGACGGAATCACAATCGGAATCGGAAACTCAATCCCAATCGCCGGCCAACATCCCGGTCCAACGGTTGTCCCAGTTCGCGGAGGAATTGAAACGAGAACCGATCGCCATCCTCACGGAAAAGGCGAACGAACAGCACTACGAGGTCCCCTCCGAGTTTTTCGTACGAGTGCTCGGGCCCCGTTTGAAGTACAGTTGCTGCTGGTATCCGGACGACCGGGCCGACCTGGCCTCGGCCGAGGAAGCGATGCTCAAGCTGACCTGCGAACGGGCCGAAATCGAGGATGGAATGCGGATCCTCGACCTGGGATGTGGTTGGGGTTCCTTGTCGCTCTGGTTGGCCGAGCACTATCCTCAGGCCCAAATCACTTCGGTTTCCAATTCAGGAACTCAGCGGGAGTTCATCCAGCACCGTTGTCGCGCGTTGGGACTGGATAACGTCACCACCGTGACGGCGGATATTCGCGACTTTGACCCGTCGGAGCGGTTCGACCGAGTGGTTTCGGTCGAGATGTTCGAGCATGTCCGGAATTACCAGCAGTTATTGAGGCGGATCGCGGGTTGGTTGGAGCCGGATGGGAGACTGTTTGTCCACGTCTTTTGCCATCACGAGATGGCCTATCGATTCGAGACGGAAGGAACAAACAACTGGATGGGGCGTCATTTCTTCAGCGGCGGCCTGATGCCTGCCTATGATCTCTTCTCACACTTCCAAGACGATTTGCGGATCGAACAGCAGTGGAAGATCGATGGAAGGCACTACGCCCGAACCTGTTGGGACTGGCTGGCGAATCTGGACCGCCAGTACTCGGACTTGCTGGAGATGTTTCGCTTGGCCGCCGGCCCTCGGGAGGCGCGAGTCGCGTTGCAGCGATGGCGGATGTTCTTCATGGCCTGCGCCGAGTTGTTTCAGTACCGGCAAGGGACGGAATGGTTCGTGGCCCACTACCTCTTCCGCCCTCCAACCGACTGAGAATTACGACTTCGGAGTGTGATGGGCGTATGGACCAAGAGGGGCGTATGGACCAAGAGGGGCGCCCGCCGGCTATTTCGCTTGTTGTCTGAAGGAGGAGCGTACCATCTAGCGGCGTTGTAGTTCCCAGGAGACGAGACTGGAGAGGCGGACGGTCGTCTGCCGGTTCTGAAACTGCGACTGACGGACTTGCCGGAGCGTCGTCGTTCCCCGAGTGATGCCCGCGAGGTCGGCATCCCAAAGCAGCCAGCCGGAGACATCTTGTCCACGACCAGACCCTGGTTCCTCGCTCTCCACACTGCGACTCTTGTCGGCGGATGATTCCAATTGACCCACGAGGTCGATTCGATGCCAGGAAGACCGATCCACCTCGGGGCCCCCCAGGGATTCCAGATTCTCCAGTCCACTGAGGTCGGTGCCGCGGTAGGTGTATTGCCGGAGCAATTGCCCGCCACCGGTCCCTGCCGGGATGGTTGTTCTCTGCTCCCAGCTCGTATCGACATCCAGCGGGTACTCGGGAAATACCACCAGCGTGCTCGCCAATGTCTCCTCCAGCATTTCGGACGAGGGGGCGTCGGGAGCGGGAGTCGAGGAGAGAGAGGGGGCGAGAGAGGGAGACAAAAAAACCTTGAATGGCCTCAAAAAGATCTTTCTTGAGTTGCAAAGAACCATCTTTTGTGAGGCAACGAGCAGCTATACATTCAGTTGACTCAATTGCCATAGAG
>JBJHCD010000777.1:0-3529 GCA_050485845.1 Pirellulaceae bacterium
GAAGAAATCCATTGCGTATCGCTCTTGTGATTTCTTGTCTTCTCCCGATCCAGTTGATCCAAATGGATAGATAAAAGTCTCCGGCTGATGATCCAACCGATGCACTTCGCATGATCTATCGTTGCCATTTGACTTATATGCATAAGACTTCTTTCCCAATTTCAATCGAAGTGGCAGATAGGTGTGGTAACTCCCAGACGCACTACCACCTACATCATTATCTAGATAATCCCGAACTAGTCTAGGGTTAGCCGCAGTTCGCCACGAACCAGCCCGTCGGTGATCAGGTTCATGGTTCGCGTCTTTCGATGCATGACTCGTCCCCGAAAGTCACCGGTCACGGGGGTATTCTCCATCTGCCACATCCAGTAAACACCGGAGGCCATCACCACGCCGAAGAGGATGCAAGCCACTGCACCAGTGATTAACGGAAAATGCTTCTTCAGTACCGATTGTCCAAGGGGCTGCTCTGGGTCGTTCGAATCTCTCATGGTTCCCTTCGATTACCGTCCGAAATTCAGCGGAAACTGCCACGCAGGCCGGCATATTCGGGAACATTCTATCCTGATGGATGGCTGGCGGACAACGGAACTTAAAAAACGACGCTCCAACCGGCGGCTCGCCTGCGAGCCGATATCGCTAGAAACCGCTGACGATCACGGGAGGTTGAGCCGGCGTCGGAGGCTGGGGAGCCGGGGGCTGTCCATTGGACGCCTCGCGACGCTGCTGCTCCAAGATTTTCGCGAGAGTTTTCCCCAGCGTGTCGCCATTCATTCGTGAGCTGAGTTCTCGGACTTCGATGTGGGATTCTTCTTTCGCGGCCTGGTCCAACGCCTCAATCACCTGGCCGATCGTATTCATGAGCGAATCCCCCTCGGCGGAAACCAATAGCGTGTTGGTAATCTCATCCACACCCAAGGAAAGCTTCCCCTTGAACGTAATCTGCGTCTTTCGGTCCGGCTCCTCCTCCGATCCTGGTACCGACGGGCCATAACTGCGAATAATCGTCGCCGACGTCCGCTGCCCCTGTTCCTGCTGTTGGGCCTGCAGGGCCTTGTCATTGGAGCTGAGCAGGTCGCGGTAGGCATCCTTGATCGTCTCCGCGATCACTTCCGCTCGCGAGTGCTTGATCTGAAACAGCTTCGTCACCCGCATGCTTTGACTGGTGACTGGTTCCGGAACATCGTACAACTCGATCAACTCGGAAATAATCTCCAGCTGACCACGGTCCGCGCCTTGGACCAAGATCGTGTTCGTGTCGTAGTCGTGAATGAAGCGGAGCGGCCGCCGTTTTCCCAATTGCCGCTTCTCTTGCTCTCGCGAAGGCTGCGGAAGCCCCCAGTACCAGGAATTGAACACATCACCCGATCGATCCGGCTTGTCTTCCTTGAAGTAGTCCTCCAGATTCAGCTTGACCCAGTAAGCGGAGGCGTGGCGAATCCGAAAAATCTCATACGGGCGTGACGGAGTAGCTCGGCTCAGGAGCCATTGCTCCAGTAAATCGAGCGCTGCCAAATCTTCGGAAGAAATCACCAGATTTCCATCGGGGCCAATCCCCAAGCGGACCGGGGGAGCGTCTCGGCGGTCCGGGGGAGCGTCTCGGCGGTCCGGGGGAGTGTCTCGGCGGTCCGGCTGCAAGCTGTGCTGAGCCGACCGGAACGGATTGCTGCTCGGAATGTCTTCCAAATCCTCCTCTTGCTCTTGAGGATTTACACGAACCCATAGAGTGCTTTCTTGGATGATTTCTCGCGAGTTGTCTGGAATATGTTCTGCAACCTGTTCTGGAATGCGTTCGGTCTCCAATCGGCCTCGAACATCGTGGATCGGTTCGGGGCGACGTTCCGATTCCGCCGGAAACGCGGCCTCCGAGCCCGGAGAGTCTACCGGTGGAGAGGTTGTTGGATCGATATCCGACGGGCCGGTGCCGCGCGGCAAGAGGAGCGGATTCGGGGCCATGCCGGGCCAAGCCCGCTCCAGCTCACGTAAGAACTCCTCAGCTTGCCGACCAAGCGGCATTTCGAGCGTTCGCACATGATTGCTGCCTCGTCGAGCCGGCCTCTCTCCCAGCTTCATCAACAACTCGTCCACCTCCTGCAGCTCAATCTCATTGGCCCAGAGCAGCAATTGGTTTGATTCCACATTCGCGCCGACTCGGAACTTGTCACGACGGGAAGAGTCATTTCCCGTGTTCATGCTCATCCCATACGGGCTGTATCCGTAGTAGCTCGGCGTGCGACTCGGTTGCTCCTTTTCGTTCGCTCCCATCAAGAACTCGATGCTTCCGGCCACTTCATCGGCGGCATGCTTGCGAAGCGTCACGACTTCGAAGCGGCGCCCGCTTCCGTCCAGCTTCTCGATTAATGACTTGATGGTGTAGTGATCCACCAGCGAGGCGTCGACGAGCACGGCATGATTTTTTGAATCCGCTCGAACCGTCGTCGTCGGCTGCAAGCCCCCAAGCTCTTCGAGCGATTTGACAAACTGCTCGGGATCGAGCGAGGCCAATCGATACACCTTCATCCGATTGAGATAGGCGTCCAGCGAATCAGCTCGACCCGTGGGGACATCCACCAGCTCGATAAACGATTCCACGAGGGCCATCTTGTCGGGCGGCGCGTGAACGAGCAGGGCGTTGCGGCGGTTATCCGAGGTCAGTCTCAAGTCGGGAGTCTTCGGTTTCGCCTGGGCCCCCGCTCCCCCTTGTTGTTGTTGTTGTTGTGCTTTCATCTGGGCCTGCATTTGAGCCTGCTGCTGCATCTGGGCCATCTCTTGGGGAGTCATGGGGCCGGACGGCCCTCGCTCCTTGCGTTCGATGCCTAAAAAATCCTCCAGCTGTCGCTGCAGTTCCGAAGCCCGGACATGGACCAGCGAAAATTCTCGAACCAGACGTTGCCGCCCACTTCGAGATTGAGTGATCTTCAGCAAGCGATCGAGGTCCCGCAGGTTGGCAACCGCGTCCATGGCTTCCAGACGATTCGTCTGTGACATGGCAACCAGTCGCCCATGAGGACTCTTCAGTGCCTCGAGTTCCTTCACCAATTCGTCGGCCAGCAGCCAATCCAATTCGAACAACACGCGGACAAATTCATGCGGAAAGTGGTCCTCCAATTCATCCGCCGCGATTCGAGGGACCATGGCGGGATTGATGTTCTCGATCTTCACCACCGAAAACCCCTCCCCATGTTCCAGGAGAGTGAATCCGCGAGCGAGAAGGTGCCGGTTCAGCAGGTCACGAGCTTCATCCAGGGTGTAACGCCGGCGAACGGTCAGATTCAAATAGTCTCCCGGTAGCTCCTGCCAGTCGAGTGTTCGCTGAGAGATCCTGGCGAACCATTCCAAGACATCGGGCCAGGCTTGGCCCTGGAAGCTGAACTGGATCCGCCCATCC
Source organism: Pirellulaceae bacterium (assembly GCA_050485845.1). Classification (GTDB taxonomy): domain Bacteria; phylum Planctomycetota; class Planctomycetia; order Pirellulales; family Pirellulaceae; genus JBJHCD01. The sequence continues at coordinate 3,389 of JBJHCD010000777.1, forward strand.
TCTTCCGGACTCACGAGAAGTTCATCTCGATTGGGGGGCTGCTTCGGTTCGCCCGGCCGAACCCGAACGGCGGGAGGGGTTTCTCGTTGAGCAGCTGAACCGTTGGCCGGCGTACCCGCGGATTCCTCTGAACCACCGGAT
>JBJHCD010000778.1:0-3528 GCA_050485845.1 Pirellulaceae bacterium
CCAACACGCCACGGCGATTTTCGCACGGCGGGGGGAGCGGTACAAGGGTTTGGTCGCCCGGTTCTCCGCCCGGTGTTCCGGAGCCGTTGGGGTTGTAGGAGCTGAAAGGATTCCGCCCCTCGAAGCCCCACTTCGCCGGAAGATCCGAAGGCTGTCTTCGGGTCCCAAGGGTGTCTTCGGATCTTTTCGGGTCCTGGGCCACCGTTTGTTTCGCGGCTCATTAGGGGGAGCAGGCCGGATTGATGGCGAATCGCAAATTCCGAAATGCAGAATGCCGGCCCCTCCGATCCGAAGACACCCGGCGGGTTTCAAGCCATCGGATCCGAAGACACCCGTCGGGTTTTAATCTCGACTCACCTATGAGGGAGCTGCTCTCCCACGCGAGAGCGGGCACCCAGGGCGCCCCTCGGCCGGTACACGAGCCACCACGAACCGTGGGGTCCCATCGGATCCGAAGACACCCTGCGGATTTTGCTGGCCAATGCTCATGGGTGGCCTGATTAGACTCTTGAGGGCGGGTCCCTCTTTCTCCCCCCACGTCTCAATTTTGCCTTTTCGAAGGCGTCGCCTCATCTCATTTCCGCCCCGGAGGGGCCGACATCGGATTCCCAGGTTGTGCGGGGGTGTTTCGAGAGCGGTGGCGCGGCGGTACCATTCCAATCGGGTCGTGGCAGATTCGTATTTCGCGGTAACCTCGGTGCTCTCGACGGCCCCTCCGGGGCGGCGGAGAACGGATCATGTCGGGGGCCCCAAAAGAAGTGGGGGATAACAGGGCGAGATCCGCTGCTGAAAGGACCGATCTCGCGCAGAGAGTCGTCGGCATCGCAGGCCGTCGAGTGGTGGCGTTACTCAATTCTCTGGCGAAGCGGCTTCGAATGCCTCAATCCTCTGGCGGATTTCATCCGGCATCCGCCGAGGTCGATTGGCATGGTAGTCGAACACGACCAAGACCGAACTTCCCTCGGCCACCAACGTCTCTTTCCAACTGTCGCTGTAAAGGGCGTGCTCCATGGTGAAACTACTGCCCCCCAGCCGGCTGACGCGGGCACCCACCCAAACTTGATCGGGATAGACCAATTGCTGGCGATAGTTGCAGGTGATCGAGGCCAAGATCGGCCCGAGTTGCAGGTGTTCGAGTTGCTCGTCGACTCCGGAATGTTCCAAGTAGGCGATGCGGGCACATTCAAACCAGCGAATCGGCAGCGTGTTATTCACGTGCCGAAAGGCATCCTGGTCACCCCACAAAATAGGGAGCTGAATGAAGGACCGATATCCGGCGGCTTCGAGCGGCACGTGGCGGGGCAAGGGGGGAGGACTCATGTGGGAAGCGCCTAAGGCAGAGGGCCCATGAAGTTACCGCCGCACGATGCGAAACGCACATTGCGAACCCCATCCGGTTGCCGCGAGATAGATGTAGAGCATGGCGAGGGGCTCGAGGTAACGAGCATGCGAGAGCGCGCCGGCATCGACCGCTTGGAATTGAAGGTCTTGGGCCAGTTGGGCCACGGTTTGTTTGGCGTCCTCATCGTCGCCGCAATAGAAGAGCGTCGCGGGCTGGTCGGCGTAAGTTGGGTTGGCCATCGTCGCCGCGCTGACGGAATTGAACGCCTTGACAACTCGAGCCCGTGGAACCAAGTCGGCGATTTTTTCACCGGCCGAAGTGGAGTATCCGAGTTCGAGCCCGGAAAAGGTGGCATTCAGCGGATTGACACAATCGATCAGCACATGGCCATCCAGCGTATCTCCCAAACTCCCCAACACCTCCTCGACCGCCTTCCAGGGAACAGCCAACAGGACGGCATCCGAGCCGACGACGGCCTCTTTCCAAGTTCCGAGGCGGATGGAGGGACCACCAGCCTCTTGAAGCCGAGTCAGCGTGGCGGAATCGGAAGGGGTCCGCGACCCAAAGTGGACCTCATGGCCGCATCGAGCCCAGCGAGTTCCAAGCGTCGCCCCCACGCTGCCGGTTCCCAACACTGCAATCTTCACGCACTTGCCTCCTGAAACTGGGCCCACGGACGGACCTCGACTGACGAAGTTGGGAAAGCAATCCGCTTGACGGTAGCGGTCACAAACCGCCGACCGTCAAGGAACTCTTCACCGGAAAGTCCCCCCAGTATCATGGTCGGCCCAGGGGCTCGCAAGCCGGAGGTAACCGGACAGCGAAAATAAAAAATGAACTCTTTCCCAAAACGCTCTTGACCCATTTCGGCACATGGAATATTCTCCCGCCTCGTCAACGGGACGTGACTGGAAACGCTCGGCCGACACCTCAGCGACTGCTTGTTGTCAGTTGCCGGTGAAGCCCGTGCGAGGAAAGCCCATGACCCTTGCTGGATGGGTGGACGAGTCTGCACTGGAGCGTAACACCGGTTGCGGCTCTGCGGACCGCGAGGATCCTTCAGTCTGCTGCACGGACGCGGCGACTACTCCCCGTCAACCACTGTCAAGCAACGCCCGTTGACTGGTGGAGACCAAGACAGGATGTCGCGGTTTCATACCGACCAATCGCTCCCGGAAACGAAACGGTGTCCTTCGCCCCCCTGGGACTCCGTCGCCTCCGGGGGCTTTTTTTATGCGCGTCCAAACTCGCCCGTCCAAGCAGAGCCATCCACAGCCGGAAATTTTCAACCGAGAATTTTCAGCCGGAACATTTCAACCGGGAGATTACAACCGGGAAATGACCAGGTAGGCGAGTGCCGCGAGCAGCGCGCCGCAGGGGACCGTGCTGACCCAGGCCAGGAGAATCTCACTCACCTTTTTCCATTTGGCCTGTCGAGTGCTCGCTCCCATCCCCAGTAGCGATCCGACACTGACATGGGTCGTGCTGACCGGCAGACTATGCAGACTGGCGGTTGTCACCAATCCGGCCGTGACCAGACTGGCAGCGAAGCCTTGCCCAGGATTCATGCCGGTAACCTTCTTTCCCAGCGTTTCAGCGACTGCGTCAGCGTCCAGCAGGCCCCCCAAGGCAATCATGACAGCCACCAGGAGAAATGCCCCGCGCGGATCGAGATGCGGTACCGTCAGCATCAAGGCCACCATCTTGGGCGTATCGTTCAGGCCACGCGCAAAGCTGGCGGCCCCCGTGGAGAGAAAATGCAATCGGTCCAACTTCCGATTTCGATGATCCGGGGCGAGCCGAGCGGACTTCAGCAGCCAGTACACGGCCGCTCCGAGCACGATGGCGACCGCCGGGCTGAATAGGAGCGGATAGAGGAAATTCTGGCCGAGTGCCGCGAAGCGGACCTCCGTTCCACTTCCCGCCCATCCGGCCCCGAGCAGGGCTCCGACCAAGGCATGCGTCGTGGAAACGGGGAATCCCAAACGAGTCGCCAGGAAGCTGGTCAGCGCCGCTCCGGACGCCACGGCGCTAACAAAGGAAGGGGACTGAACCAAGTCATCCGGGACGATTCCCTTGCCTTGGAAGGTGGTCAGCAACCCCTCGGCAAAAAACAAGGCCGCGATCGAACCGATGAAGGTCGTCGCCGTCCCCCAATACAAGGCAACTCGACGCGTCGTCGTCCC
>JBJHCD010000779.1:0-3512 GCA_050485845.1 Pirellulaceae bacterium
GGGGAAAGGTCTTGACCGAGTCGGATCCGGAGGTCTCCGAGGCTATCGATTTCCTCGAGTTCTACGGTCGGACCGCAACTTATTTTGCCGAGTTGCCGGGGGTGGAAGCTCGAGGCAAGGGAATCGCCGTGGTCGTCTCACCCTGGAACTTCCCCTTGGCGATTCCTTGCGGGGGCATCGCGGCGGCCCTGGCGGCCGGCAACACGGTGATTTTGAAACCGGCCTCCGATTCGGTGCTCGTCGCCCACCAGCTATGCGAATGTTTTTGGCGGGCCGGCGTCCCTCGGACGGCACTCCAGTTTTTCCCTTGTCCGGGAGGAACTGTCGGGCAAGAACTTGTCACTCATTCGGCCGTCCGATCCGTCATTCTGACCGGCGGGACCGCCACGGCCGAGGCGATGTTGCGGGCCTCTCCCACCTGTCCGCTGTATGCGGAAACGGGAGGAAAGAATGCCACGATTGTCACGTCGATGTCGGACCGGGACCAGGCCATCAAGAACGTCTTGCATTCGGCCTTCAGTCATAGCGGCCAAAAATGTTCCGCCACCTCGCTCCTGCTGCTGGAGGACGAGGTATATGACGATCCGGCTTTTCGTGAAGCTCTCTGCGACGCCGTGGAAAGCCTGCCGGTTGGGTCGGCTTGGGATCTGAGCACACGTGTCGGCCCGTTGATTCGGCCGCCGCGAGAGGACCTGGAGCGAACCATCAAGGAACTGGAAGAACATGAGTCGTGGGCCGTTCGTCCCAGGCGAGTGGGCGATAATCCGCGTCTGTATTCCCCCGGCGTGAAGTGGGGAGTGCAACCAGGAAGTTACACGCACCTGACCGAATTCTTCGGGCCGGTGTTGGGAGTCATGCGGTTCCGCTCGCTCCCGGAAGCGATTCGGATCGTGAATCAAACCGGCTACGGATTAACATCGGGGATCGAATCGCTGGACGACCGCGAGGTGGAGATTTGGCGGGAGGGGATTCGAGCCGGCAATCTCTATGTCAATCGTCCCACGACGGGAGCCATCGTGTTGCGGCAACCGTTTGGAGGCCTGGGCAAGTCCGCCTTCGGGGCGGGCATCAAGGCGGGAGGCCCCAACTATGTCGCTCAGTTCATGAGCTACCGAGAGCAGCCCGCTGGGGAATTGCCCCAGGGTGATTCCAACTCACCGGCGTCTCTCCAGGATCCGCTGCTGAGTCAACTGGACGAGGCCCTGCGTCGGATCACGCCAGTGGGCGACTCGGGATCGGCGGAGGCAGAATCCGTGGCGACAGAATCGCCGGGAGCAGGGGGGGAGGGAGCTGGCCCGCTTTCGAGACAGGATATCGCACGAGTTCTCAAGGCCATTGCGAGCTATGACGCCCACGCGGCGGCCGAGTTCCGGCAGCAGCATGACCACATGCGTTTGTTGGGGCAGGACAATTGGAGGCGGTATCTGCCGGTTCGGGAGGTGAGAATCCGAGTTACCGAAGCCGACTCAGCTTGGGATATTCTGGCTCGGATCGCCGCCGCTCGGGCCGCCGGATGTCGTCCCACCGTCAGCTCGCCGCATGGCGTTCAGGATCCGGTACTCGACTACCTGGACGATCTGACCGACCCCTGGGCAGGTCAGATTGAGTTCGTGGAAGAGGAGGATGACGAACTGGCTCGGAAACTGAAGAGCGGCGAGACAGAGCGGATTCGGTTCGCCGCCCCGGACCGAGTCCCCGAATTGCTGCGGCAAGCGGCAGCGGAAACGGGCTCCTATCTCGCGGACGTCCCGGTGTTGCTGGAGGGGCGGATTGAACTGCTGTGGTATGTCGAGGAGCAGAGTCTATCGGTCAACTACCATCGCTACGGCAATCTTGGGGACCGGCAACTCGAGATTCGTCGCGAACCAAAGTAGTGTCGGCCGGCAGGCAAGCAGGTAGTTCCGTAATTGCCCCACCCACTCCCGACTCGACACTCTCCTCACTCTCCTCGGAGCGTTCTGGACTCCGAGGAGGGCATCGAAACTTCGGTTTTCAAACTATACTTAGCCGTTCCATCCCTTGAGCACGTCTTCCAGGAAATCCTGCTCCAATGCCTCGGAGGTCGATCCGGCAACGGATTCCTCGTTCAGCCAGCTATCCAGGGCGGCGGCATGCTGGTCGGCGGGTTGAGCCGGCAGGCGTTGCGGGCCCACCAGGCCGTCGAGCGAACTGCGTCGCTGCAAGCTGGAGTAGAGCGACAGGGAGTCGGAGAGCGTGGATCGGAGCGACGAGTCGTTCTCCATCGCCTCGGCTGACGACAACACGCTGAACTGATTCATGTGCTGCGTGAAGGCCGAGCCGACATCGAGCGGTTGAGTCTCTCCGAACGAAGCGGGAACAAGATCTTCCGACTTAAGGAACGAGTCGCTCAGCAAGTCCGACTCACCTTCCCCTTCGCCGCGGGCGGCCAGGGTTCGACCATGGATTTCCGAAACCACCGAGAGAACATCGAGCGGGTTGACGCGCCGATCGTTGTTCGTGTCGGGGAACATCGGCAACCCTTCGCCCTCGCCATTGGGATCGGGTTGGCCGTTGTGCAGCCAGCCCACGAGCAACAGGACGTCGAAGGCGTTGACTCGTCCATCTCCATTCACGTCATTCGGATTGACGTAGTTGTGCAAGGGGTTTTCCCCTTCACCGTTACTGTTGGCGGGATTGCTTCCAGCCGGCAGGATCGTGATGGAATCGCCGATGTAGGTGATCTGCTGGATTCCAACAACCGACGGGGGAGAATAGATCAGCGTGTCCTGGTCTCCCACGACGCCGGGCATGGAAACCGGGTCGGAAATGTCATTGGCGGGATCGGTGAGGAACGTGGCCGTTCCCGGGACTTCCGCTCGGAATCGAGCACGGAAGAGTTCCTTGTTGCCCGGCCCCGGAGGAGGATCCCCCGGATCACGGAAGGCTCCGGCACCATCGATCACGCCAGGGAAAGCAACCTGCCCGTCCGGCACGGTCTGGTAATCACCTTCGAAGACCAGCGGTCCGGCAATGGAGACGAGGTTTCGATCGTAGAGGACATCCACCCAAGCCGAGAAAACTCCCATTTCCGAGGGAACAATCCCTTCTCGCACGTCCGCCACAAAGACGGTCATGTAGAACTCGCCACCCACGCTGATCTCGCTGATCGGCTGTCCGGCGGTATTGGTGAATTCCAGACTGTAGCGGACCAGATCATCGCTGAAGGCGTCTCCCACGAAGACCGTGACCGTCGCTTGGCTGGTATTGCCGGCGATATCGATGATTTCATAGCGGAATTGATCCACGCCTTCGAAATTCGTATTCGGCGTGTAGCGAATCGTATCATCCGAAGGGTCGGTGGTCCCGGCCGTATCGACAACGGCGGTCCCATTCGACGGTCCGCTGATAATACCGTTGATTCGCACGGGCGGGTTGGCGCCCAGAATGTCATTGGCCAGGACGTCGATGAGCCGTGACGAGTTGCGGCCGACGAACGCCTGGTCGTCGATCGCCATCGGGGCCGCGAATGTCGGAGTGACGGTCACGAATAC
>JBJHCD010000780.1:0-3510 GCA_050485845.1 Pirellulaceae bacterium
GAACACGATTCTGGCGGAAGTATCCGGCGATTCGGCCGAACTGGGGTCGAGTCCCCCCGCGACGACATCGTATCCCTCGGCGGCGAACCGAGTGGCAATGGCCTTGCCGATCCCACTGGTTCCCCCCGTGACCAAAACCTGCCGATTCTTCATTGGTTTCTCGACATTCCCTGGAAGGCTTGCGGTTGTTGTTTTCGTGAGACAGTGGAGTGCGGTAGGGGGGCAGTGGGTATCGGCACGAGTGCGACGACGAGCGGCAATTCAAGATTTTGCGGCAACGGCGGCAAGCGGTCGAAACAACCGGAGTTATTCCATTAGGTCGCCGGCGAGCCATCCCGTATCAGGCTCCATTGTTTTTCGAGTCGCTTGGCCGAGACAGGTAGCGAGACCCCCAGTGATTGAGCGAAAAGCGAGACCCGCAATTCCTCAATCATCCAGCGAAACTGAATCGCCTCCGGATCCTCCTCGGCCCGCTGTGGTTCCCCCTCGACAAACTCCTTCCAACGATCCCACCATGGGGCAATCTCCGCTTGGTGCTTCTGGTCGCGAGGGAGATTGCCGCTGAGTTTTTCAAGCCGCATCCGCATCGCTTTCAAATAGCGGGGGTAGTGCTTGAGCCAGACCCAAGGGGTGTCGATCAGAAAGCCGACCGGCAGAAGTGCCGTCAGTTGGTCCCGCATTTCGACGACCGCCGAGCGCCAGGAGTTGGGGGCCTTTTCCAAGGCGAGTCGCACTTGGTGGTAGGACTCGAACAAGTCAACCATCACCGGGGCGACATCCTGGGCGGCCAGCGTTATCCTCCCTTTCCCTTGCTTGAGCCAGCGGCGGTAGGCCTCGGGATCGCGAGGGATGCGAGCGGCGTCATGCGGATCGCCGCAGAAGGCCAGGTCGCAAATCAACAGGGCGAGATCTCCCCGCAAGTTCCCTTCGGAAAACTTCAGCGGCACCGCATAGACCTTGAAACGCTCCCAGTGTGGAAGCCACTTGACCTGCTCCTCCAAGGCTCGCTGATGTTGTCGCCAGGCGAGTCGCCGGAGACCGCGAAAGGTGTGATGCCGGGCCTGGCTGGATGATCCGAACACATCCAGCCCCACGGTATCCCCCTCATCGACAATCGCCGGATAGACCGGAATCTGCAAGCCTCCCCGCTGCACTTCCATCTTTTCGGGAAGGCTCTCCCAGTCCCACTCCTTCAAGCCCTCCCGCTTCCAGGCATGATTCTTCGGCAAGGTCAGTGGAGCCGACTCGCTGACCCCCAACTCCCGTCGAAGTTGCTTCAAGTCTCGCCCCTCGGCGAGCACCTTCCCTTGGTCGTCCCGCACCTGAACATGAACGTGCAGATGGGCCGGCAGCTTGTCGAGCTGAAACATTTCGGGGGTGATCGGCTCACCGGCATCTTGACTGAGTGCCCTGGCCACGGTCGCCAGAAAAGGACCTTCCGCGAAAGGGAGTTGGCTCGCGATTCGCCGAGCGGCATCGGGAGCGGGAACGAAATTGCGTCGAGCTTGTTTGGGGAGCGAGCGGATCAGCGCGAGGAGCTTTTCCTCAAGCAGTCCTGGGACGAGCCAACCGAGTCGATCTTCGTGAAGTAGAGGGAGTCCCGCCGCCGGAATGGTCAGCGTAATGCCATCGGCTCGGTCTCCCGGTTCGAAACGATATTCCAGCGGGAAGATGGACTCTTCCATCTCCAGCAGTTCTGGAAAATCGTCCGGTTGAATCCCTTCCACTTTCTCGGAATCCAGCAAGTCCGTCACCTCCATTCGCAAGAGATGTGGCTGCTCTCGTTCGGCTTGCTTTCTCCACTTTTCGAGGCTGGCGACATCGGTCACATCGGCCGGCACGCGATTGTCATAGAAGCGATAGCAGTTCTCCTCGTCGAACAACAGATCTCGCCGCCGAGTCTTGGAGGCCAGGCTTTCCACTTCCGTTCGCACTTGACGATTCTGTTCGAGGAAGCGAGCCGAGAGGCGAATGTCCCCTTCCACCAGACCATTCCGCAGTAGCAGTTCACGGGCATGCACGGGGTCGTGTGGAGCGAGTCGCGCTCGCCGTCGAGCGACAATGGGCATGCCGAACAAGGTGACTCGCTCGTGCACCATTGCCTCTCCCCGTTTGCCGCTCCAATGTGGATCGCCGTACGAGCGTTTGACCAGGTGGTCGGCCAGCGGCTCGATCCACTCCGGTTCGATCTTCGCCACGGTCCGCAAGTAACGCCGTGAGGTCTCCACCAGTTCGGCCGCCATCACCCAGACCGGTCGCTGCTTGAAGAGGCTCGATCCAGGCCAGAGAACAAACTTGGCTCCACCCGAACCCGTGTATTCACTGACGTCCGTTCGATAAGCGATGCCGGATAGAAGTCCGGTCATCAAGGCGCGGTGTATCGCCGCGAAGTCCTCGCGACGCGATTCGCGTTTCATTCCCAACTGATCCACCAATTGCAGCAGTTGCCGGTAGATGTCGGACCATTCACGAAGCCGAGTCCAGGAGAGGAAATTCTGCCGGCAAGCCTTTTGCAACTGACTGCGGGAAAGTGATTCGCGGAGGTGATGATAGAAATCCCACAAATTGAGATAGGCGAGAAAATCAGACCGTTCATCGGCGTGCTGCTCGTGTGCCTCATCCGCGGCCTGCTGATGTTCCACCGGGCGGTCTCGGGGATCTTGAGTCTCCAGAGCGGCCGCGATCACCAGGATCTCCGCCAGACATCCCTCCTGTTCCGCGGCAATCAGCATCCGCCCGATTCGCGGGTCCACGGGCAGTCGAGCCAATCGGCGTCCCAAGGGAGTCAGTTGTCGTTGGTCGTCCATCGCCCCCAGTTCGAACAAGGTTCGATATCCATCGCGGATCTTGTCAGGTTGAGGAGGATCGAGGAACGGGAACGTCTCGGCCGGACCGAGGTTCAGAGCTTGAGTCTGTAAGATGACGGAGGCGAGATTCGAACGGCGTACCTCCGGCGTGGCGTATGGATCGCGGCTTTGGTAGTCGTCCTGGCTGTAGAGTCGAATACAGATTCCCGGCCCCAGTCGGCCACAACGGCCGGCCCGCTGATCGGCGGAGGCTCGCGAAATCGGTTCAATCGGCAGACGCTGAACCTTGCCGTGTGTCGAGTAGCGGCTGATGCGAGCCAGGCCGGTGTCGATCACATTGTGGATGCGCGGCACGGTGAGAGACGATTCAGCGACGTTCGTCGCCAGCACGATCCGCCGCGATCCTCCGGGATGGAAAATTTTCTGCTGTTCAGCGGAAGGGAGTCGTGCATACAGGGGGAGAATGTCGAGCTTTCCCCAACTGCGAGATGCCCCTCGCAACACTTTGGCCGAGTCGCGAATGTGCCGCTCGGTGGGAAGAAACACCAGGATGTCGCCGTCCCCTTCCAGTAACAACTCTTCGCAACTGCCGACGATGCCGTCGATCCAATCGGCCTCGTGCTGGTCATCGTCCGCTTCGGGAGGTGGACGATATCGGATCTCGACCGGGTAACCTCGGCCCGATACTTCCAAGACCGGGGGT
>JBJHCD010000781.1:0-3508 GCA_050485845.1 Pirellulaceae bacterium
GCAGAGCCGGCGGAATTCTCCTGGATGGGGGGTGAGCAGGCGAGGGGCCGAGTCGGGATGTGACAGGGGCCGAGGAAGCTCGGCATGCTCGGCTAGACCATTCAGGGCGTCCGCGTCCAGGACGAAGGGAATCGGCGTCGTCTCGTAAAGTTCCCCAATCCAACGGGTCAAGAACGGGCTCCTTCCTAGCCCGGGCCCGACGGCCAGGCAATTCACCTTGGCCAGGAATGGGGCCAGCACCTCGGGTGCTCCTTCGCCGATCCGTCCTTGGGGGTCGGAGGGGAGGGGGACCGTCATGTAGGAAGGTTCGAAGGAGGAGACGACCGGGAGGCATGGTTCTGGCACGGCCAGCGTCACCAGCCCGGCGCCGCTCCGCAAAGCCGCCATCCCCGCCAAGCTCACCGCGCCGCTCATTCCGGTCGATCCACCGACAATCAGCACATGGCCGAACGTCCCCTTGTGGGCGTCCAGGGGGCGAGGGGCCAGTTGAGGAAAGTCGGCGGGAACCTCCGCGGCAGGGGGAACGCGAAGTCCCGGGTCGCCAGGAAGCGGAAAAGGGGAGTCGAGCGAAGGCATGGGGTGGGGGAAGTCTTTAGTGTTCAGTTTTCAGTTTTTAGTTTTCAGTTTTATTGGGGGGGAGTCTGGCGGGCGATGAGACCGGCGATGTAGCCCGCCTTGAATCCGGCGTCGATATTCACCACCAAGACGTTGGCGGCACAGCTATTCAGCATGCCCAACAAGGGGGCGATCCCCCCCAAGCTCGCGCCATATCCGACGCTCGTCGGGACCGCGATCACCGGGCAACGAGCGTACCCCCCGACGACACTCGGGAGCGCCCCCTCCATCCCCGCGACCACAATGATCACCGCCGCCCGGGAAAACTTGTCCAGCTGCTCCCGAAGCCGATGGGGACCCGCCACGCCGACATCCTGAATCCAGGTCGGAGTGATCCCCATCCAAAGCAATGTTTCCCGAGCTTCCTCGGCGACCGGCAAATCACTCGTTCCCGCCGTAATCAGAGCGACCTGACCGGCCGGAAGGGGAGAGGAGGAGCATGAAGCCGAGGAGAGTGAGGTGGAGGACAGCGGGGCCGAGGAGAGCGGGGTCGAGGAAGTTGAGGAGTTGGCCTGTGGCGAGGGGGCCGGCATGCGGAAGGTCCTCGCTCGTTCGTGATAGATGGCATCGGGAAATTGCTGGCAGAGGAGGGCGGCCTTGGCGGCGTCGAGGCGCGTGCAAAGGACCGCTTGCCCCAGGCTTCGTAGCCGCTGGACCGTCTGGCCGATCGTGGCGACCGTTTTTCCCTCGCCGTAAATCACTTCCGGATACCCACAGCGGTCGGCTCGATCCGCGTCCAGTGTCACCTCGTCCAACTCGATGCTTCGGGGCGTGGGACCCGGTGAGTCGGTTTGTTTAACGGCGGCATCCTGTCGCGAGGTCAAACCGGAGTCATCCGAAGTCGGGCTCGGGTCATCCGAGTTTCGGCGTTGGCCCTCCAGCGCTTGGACGAACTCTTCCAGTGGAATCCGACCGGCGAGCAGTCCTTTGGCCAGGGCCTCAATCATTTCCGTATTCATGAATCGGGCTTTCGTCTTTTTTCTTTATTTTTTGCTTTATTCGATGAAGAGCCGCGGCGGACTCGGGAGAGTCCTTGCACTCTCGACTCGGGGAGAGTCGAGCCCCGTAACCCCCCCCCCACCTATTTTTTCGACGTTGGTATTAAGACTCATAAAACACTGACACCAAATGGCTTACAGTTCAGGGCATCGCCCGGCCTGGCGCTGTCCAGCAAGTGGTCTGGGAGAGTCGAGAATGAGGGTTGAGCTGGACTCGTACGATGGACTTCCAGTCCGTCGGTGCCAACCTATTTCGACGGACTGGAAGTCCGTCGTACCCAAAAAATAAGCTGTCACAGACCACTAGTACCCGACGGCCGCGCCGTCCTTGCGGACCTCGCTGGCTCCATGCAGCACCCCCTGTTCGTGGTCGAGCATGATGGCTTGGTAGCCACCGTAGCTACCTCGTTCCCGCTTGACGGCATGACCCCGCTCGGTCAGTTCCCGCACGGTGGAATCGGGGATTCCGGCTTCGACAAACAGGGTGCCGACCCCTTGGCTCGGTTCACCTCGAGGTGTCGCGCTCCCGTCATGGCGAACTCGAGCGGCATCGCCGGCGGCTTGAAGGTTCATCCCGAAATCGATCAGGTTGCAGAGGACTTGGACATGTCCTTGCGGCTGCATGTCTCCACCCATGACGCCGAAGCAGAGCCAAGGTTTTCCCTCTTGAGTCACCATGGCGGGGATGATGGTGTGGAAGGGGCGTTTTCCCGGTTCCAGGCGGTTGGGGTGCGATTCGTCCAGCGTGAACAGGGCCCCGCGGTTCTGCATGACAAAGCCGACGTCACCGGGAGTCACCTGGGAGCCAAAGTTGTAGTAGATGCTTTGGATCAGGGAGCAGCAGTTGCGGTCCTTGTCGACCACGGTCAGGTAGATGGTATCGCCATGAACGAGTCGCGGGTCTCCGTGGGGCACGTCCTCGGCGGCCCGCTCCAGCGACAAACGCTTGGCTCGTTCGGCGGCGTATTCCTTGGAGATGAGTTGCTCGGTGGGGACTTCGGCCATGCTGGGGTCGGCATAGAAGCGAGCCCGATCGGCGAAGGCCAGCTTTTTGGCTTCCGTAAACAGGTGCACGAAGGCCGGACTGCCATGTCCCATCGAGGCGACGTCGTGTGGTTCCAGAAGGTTCAGCATCTGTAGCGCGGAGATGCCTTGGCCGGGGGGAGGGAGTTCCCAGACGTCGTAGCCCCGGTAATTCGTCGAGACCGGGTCGATCCAGTTCGCTTCGTGATGGGCAAAGTCCTCTTCGGTCAGATAGCCCCCGTTCTCTCGGCTGAAGGCGGCGATCTTGCGGGCGATTTCCCCCTGGTAGAACCCGGCCTCCCCGTGGCGGGCGATCTCGCGGTAGGAGGCGGCTAAGCGGGGATTGCGGAAGATCTCGCCGAATCGAGGAGCCCGCCGGCCGTCGATCAGGTAGGTGGCCGCCGAGTCGGGCCAGGCTTGGAGTTGCGGTTCGTGTTGCCGCCAGCTTTCGGCAATCAGCTCACTGACCGGAAAGCCCTCTTCCGCCGTGGCGATGGCGGGGGCCAGGTTGTCCGCGAAGGATCGCGTGCCGAACCGCTGCTGCAGGGCCGACCAGCCGCTGACGCAGCCTGGGACCGACCAGGAGAGGGGGCCGTCGACGGGAATCAGGTCCAGGTTCCGCTCGCGGAAGACCTCGCGAGTGAGTGATCGGGGGGAGCGTCCGCTGGCGTCGAGTCCGTACAGCTTTTCGGTCTTCTGGTCCCAGTAGATCAAGAACAGATCCCCCCCAATTCCGCAGCTCATCGGTTCCACCACTCCGATCATGGCCGCCGCCGCCACGGCCGCGTCGGCCGCGTTGCCACCCGCCTTGAGCACATCGAGGCCGGTTTGGGCGGCCAGGGGATGGCTGGTGGCAACGATGCCTTGTCGAG
>JBJHCD010000782.1:0-3502 GCA_050485845.1 Pirellulaceae bacterium
GAAAGTTCATCAATGCCCCGTGGTGTATCTATCCGGGGCGGTCGGCGGTCTGATGGCGCCACCTCGCGACCGCATCCGAGATGAAGAAGGAAATCTGCTCCACGAAGGGGATTTCGAGTACGCTCGGCGCTACGGAATCGAAGTTGCCAAGCTGGCTCAGCAGGCCATCGAAGGCTCACAACCACTCGCCGTCTCACCGCTGGAAGCGAGGGGGGTCCGAGTTGCCATACCGATCGCCAATCCACTGTACCGGACCGCCCGGGCACTCGGGATCCTGAAACGGAACGGTTATGTTTGGACAGGGGACCCCTTCCAGTTCGGCGAACCTTTACGACTGGGGAACGCAGGGAACGAAATCGCCGTCGAGACGGAGGTCGCCTACCTTCGGTTGGGAGAACTGCATATCGCTGGAATTCCGGGAGAAATCTACCCGGAACTTGTCTATGGCAAGTTTCAGGAACCGGTGGAGCCGAACGTCGATTACCCCGACGCGCCGCTCGAACCCAGCGTCGTGGACATCATGCCGGGAAAGCATTGGATGCTCTTCGGACTGGCCAACGACGAGATTGGTTACATCCTGCCCAAACGCCAATGGGATCTCGCTCCACCATTCGCCTACGGCCGCAGTTCGGCCCAGTATGGCGAGATCAATAGCAGTGGCCCGGAGACCGGTCCCCTGATCATGCGGGCCTTGCAGGAAGTAGTGGAACGAGAGAGCAACAGTGAAGCAGGAGAACAAACAGTAGAGCAGTAGAACAGGAGATTTTCAAAGTAGCAGGAGAGTAGCAGAGCAGGAGAGCGGCAGCGCGTCGCGAAACGGTTCGAAATGCGTGAACCGACTACCGGTAGGTGCCGCGATCAATTGCGGGAAGTCGCCGCAAAGGAGGTTCGTCTCCCCCGTTGGATTCTGCCCGGCCGAACTCGGACCCAGTGAACTCGGCCGCACTGAACTCGGACCGACTCGATCCGGCTCCATTCGCCTCTGGCCTGCCGAACTCCCTCTCCACACGAACCTCCGGCGTCGCTTCCTCCTCGCCCCTTCCCCCCGAAGCCGGATCGCTCGAGGGAGCCTCCGCGGGTTGTGGTGTCACGGGCCGAGTTGCGAATTGTCCGGTCGGTCGAGAGGGCCGCGAAGTGGCGACTTGTCTGCTGTTCCGACCAGGAGCTTCCCAGCGAGGGGCTGCGTAGGGACGATAGCCGGCCCCCCACTGCGTGGAAGCCAGGGACGTGGCACCAGGGTCCCGAGTGGAACTCTTGATCCGCTCCTGCTTGGCCAAGGCCGGATCCAGCTCCAACGCATGAGCAAAATGCCGGGTCGCCAAATCGATCTCTTGTTTTCCCTGCAGGAAGTAGCCCAGGTTGTGATGGGCGATCGCTGGGGGATGAACCGCCTGAAGATGCTGCAAAGCGTCCTCATGCCGGCCAACTTCGACCAGCACCTTGGCGATATTGTTGCGATACCGGGGCTCGCCGGGACTGAGCCGAATGGCTTGGTCCAGAGACTCCAGGGATTCGCTCAAGCGTCCCGCGCGAGCCTGGCAGAGTGCAAGGTCGTTGAGTATGGCTGGGTTGTCCGCTTCCCATCGCAAGGCTTCGCGATATTTTCGCTCGGCCTGCTCGAATTGCTCATGTCGATCGAGCATCCGAGCGTGGGAGACGAGGACTCGCGTGTTGCCCGGGGACTGCTGCAGAGCCAGCTCGTACTGTTTGCCGGCCTCGACAAAATCCCCTTGGACCTCGAACGCTCGAGCCGCCTGATAGAGGACCGTTTCTCCCTCGGCGGCACCCTCCGGCTGCGAATAGCCATCGGGCATGGCCCGAGCGGCAGGTTTGGCGACCGATTGCTTGGACACAATCGCCTGCGGCATGCTGGGCAACGTGAAAGGAGAGCTACCACCACATCCGCCAAGGAGGATGCCAAGCAGACCGAGAGGTCCGAAGAGCGCACATTGCCGGAGGCGCCGTCCCCTGCTGGTGCGGGCCAGCAGGAGGCGCTTGAGTTGTTGGTTGAACACGATTGTCACTTTCCGGGCTGCGGGGAGCCCCTCCAGTTGATTTGGGCCCATTGAGCTGGGCCACGTCGATCTGGGTCTAGTTGTCACGAGCAGAAAGGAGGATCATGGCAGCCGAGGCAGGTCCGTCGCCCGAGTGGGTCATGGCGACGGACTGCTGGGTTCACTCTGCCCCGGCTGCGATCCTACGATCCCTGCTATTCTCCCTCTACTACTCTCCCTCTGCTACTTTTCCTCTGCTACTTTTCGTCCGTCTATTCCGTCATGGGTACAAGCAACACCTCTTGACTGTCTGCTCGTTCCGACACCTCGGCTTCCGGGGTCTCGGGCGAGAGACCGGCTCCCGGTTCATCCTCGTGAGGATGAACCGACATGGAAATCCGGACGACCAAGGGTTTGGAAATCGGGTAACTCTGGGCAGAAGCCGATTCAGCACGCCTAGCGTCCGTGGGTGGGGCGCCATGGGATGCGGGGGGATTTCGTTCGGCACCCTCCGTCGAGCCTTCGGTGGGAATGCGGAATGCGGTTGCCGCCTCCCGGGAAGGGATCGCATCGGGGACCTCCGAGCGGACGAGTTGCTCGGCCGTGCCGGAGAGATCCGTGGCGTCCCGGAGTAGATTCCGCCGGAGAGGTTGTCCGGGGAGCAAGGGTTGCCGAGTTACTTGATGGTGAAGGTCTTGCAATCGCGTCACGGCACCATCGGGAACACGGTCTCGGGGCCAGCGTTCCAGCCGCACCAACTGAGGCGTAAGCAGTTCACCCGCCGGAACCTCCACTCCGGCGACGAACAACTGAACCTCGGCAGCGCCAGCGACGGCGGCCTGCTGGTGGGGGAGAGATTCCATCTGGCTCACCCCCATGGCGGCCATCATGCCGCATCCCATTGCCGCCATGATGATCATCAATGCGTTGATGCGCATCATTTCACCTCCGCTTCCTCGTTGAATGACCGCTACGATGCTCTCAGTCCTGAATTTCGGAATAACCGATTCAGGTTGTCCAATGTAGAACTTCGGGGCGGCAGACTTGCCACAGGCGGCAGACTCGAGCCGAGCGAAACAGATCGCGCAGAGTCACCAGATTACGGTGATGGGGGCGAGAGAAAGAAGTGCGGGTGAGAGGAGTCGAACCTCCACGACCTTGCGGCCACAGGAACCTGAATCCTGCGCGTCTGCCAATTCCGCCACACCCGCGGCGATTCCTCGGCCCAACCACGCTTGGCCTTCCACCGCCCGATGTGCGGGGGAGAGGGACAAAACCGGGGTTGCGACCAAGTGCGAGGGGAAGTGTAGCATTCTCACCCCACTTCGGCCAAGGGGGGAGCCTACGGATTCCCAATCGCGAGTCGCCCAATCGCCGATTACCGCAGGCAACACGTGAATCCGGGACTATTCCAGCCTGAAAAGTCCCCGCCTGCGTTTTGAACGCGCCGCGATCCTCAAACCACTCGCTCGTCTGCGAACCGACGGCCACTGCTCGAGATTCAATAC
>JBJHCD010000783.1:0-3497 GCA_050485845.1 Pirellulaceae bacterium
CCCTCCTCCTCGGACTCAAATCCCCTATTGACCGGCACCAATCCGACCAGGACGATCAGTCCGTAAAGGGCGGGGATCGCGAACATGATTATTCCGGCACGCCACAGTAGTCGGCGGAGGCGAGCATTGCGTAGCACGGATGGTTACCTTCCTTCTCCCGAATGGAACTCAATTTGACTCGCGCCATGGACACGGTCAGCGAGCTGATGCTGACTTAAGGGCGGGCAATCCGAACGTTCCAGTTTCGGGGTTTCAACGAGGGCTGACGTGACCATTGTATTCTCGTAATCTCACATAACCCCGCCAAGAAAGATAGGAGAATTCCTGATGGTCATCTACGGCGTTGCGATGCTGGCTGCTTGCGTGGTTGTTGGATTGGTAGTCGGCGAGGTCCTCGGGTGGCTGATGGGAGTCCCGGCGAACGTGGGTGGTGTTGGGATCGCCATGTTATTGCTGATTCTCCTGACCGATCAACTTCGCACTCGAGGATCGCTTCCCCCCGCGTCGGAGCAAGGCATTGCCTTTTGGGGCGCGGTGTATATTCCAATTGTCGTCGCGATGGCGGCCAGTCAAGATGTAGCCGGGGCGATCCATGGAGGCCTTGTCGCGCTGCTGGCCGGCGGGCTCGCCGTGGTGGCCTGCTTCGGCATGGTGGCACTGCTCGGTTGGTGGAGTTCCGCCTCAAGCAGCCCGCATCCAGAATCGTCGAAGAAAGACGGACAGCATGTCTGAGTTGCTCGAAACCGTTCGCTCCGTTCTGATCACGAACGGACTGCTCACCGCTCTTGCGGTGATTGGTGGAACCATTTGGATTTCCTATTGGATCTCAGGCAGAGTGACTCGGGGACGCCTGCATGGATCGGCCGTGGCTATCTTGCTGGGGTTGGCAATGGCCTACCTGGGCGGCGTGCTGACGGGGGGCCAAAGGGGAATTGCCGACGTGGAAGTCCTGGCGGGAATCGGTTTGCTGGGAGGAGCCATGTTTCGCGACCTGGCGATTACGGCAACCGCGTTTGGCGTGGACACGAATGAGCTTCGTCGGATTGGTCGCTGGGGGCTGATTGCATTGCTGCTGGGCGTGGTCGTCTCGTTCACGGTGGGGGCCGGCGTCGCCTATCTATTCGGATACCGAGACGCGGTTGCCATGACCACCATCGGCGCCGGCGCCGCGACCTATATTGTGGGACCCGTGACCGGCACCGCGATCGGAGCCAGTTCGGACGTGATCGCGCTCAGCATTGCGGCCGGCCTGATAAAGGCGATACTGACCATGTCGCTGACCCCGATAGTCGCCCCGCTGGTCGGACTGAACAATCCCCGTTCGGCCATGATTTTCGGTGGACTGATGGGGACAACGAGCGGCGTGGCTGCTGGTTTGGCGGGGACCGATCCGAAACTAGTTCCGTACGGCGCCATGACAGCGACATTTTTTACCGGAATCGGCTGCCTGCTGGGGCCCTCCGTGTTGTTCCTGGTCATGCGCACGATCTTTGGATAAGAAGGATGAACAACGAACTGCAGCTTCCCGCTCGGGCCGCCACATTCGGAGAAAAGGTGGCCATCGAGGATGCGGGGCAATCCTATCGCTACGACCAGTTGCTGGAGACCTCACGGCGAGTCGCCTCGGGGTTACTGGCCGGCAAACCGGATTTGGATGAGTCTCGCGTCGCCTTTCTGCTGCCATCCAGTTTCTCCTACGTGGCGACGCAGTGGGGAATCTGGCAGGCCGGTGGCGTCGCCGTGCCGATCAGCCCTTCTTCCGCCGATCCAGAAATCGACTACCTGCTTTCCGATTCGCAAGCCGCCGTCGCCGTAACCATTCCAGACTGGATTCACCGCCTCGAACCACTCTGCCAGCGTCACGGTATTCAGCTACGCACATGGCCATTGCTGTCGGAAGAGGCTCCCCAGTCACTCCCGTCTGTTGACTCACATCGCCGAGCGATGATCCTCTACACCAGTGGAACAACGAGCCGACCGAAGGGAGTTGTCACGACGCACGCGAATATTGAAGCCCAGATCACGGCGCTCGTCGAGGCATGGCAATGGCGTTCCACTGACCACATCCCACTGTTTCTTCCACTGCATCACATTCATGGGATCATCAATGTCCTGTCTTGCGGATTGTGGAGCGGCGCGGTGGTCGATATTCATCGGATATTCGATTTGTCTCGGATCCTGGCTTGCTGCGCCGAACAGCGATACACCCTCTTCATGGCGGTACCAACGATCTATGTGAAATTACTGCAGGCCTTCCAATCGGCTGATCCCGAGCAGCAAGCACGTTGGCGAGCCGGCTTCGCGAAGATGCGATTGATGGTCTCCGGCTCCGCGGCTTTGCCCACCTCGGTTCATCAGAACTGGACCCAGTGGACGGGCCAGACACTGCTCGAACGTTATGGCATGACCGAAATCGGCATGGCCCTGTCGCATCCACTGGAAGGCGAGCGGCGCCCGGGCTCTGTCGGAGTTCCCTTGCCGCGCGTCGAAGTGCGATTGGTTACGGAGGCGAATGAGTTGGTTGACGAGGAGGGAATTCCCGGAGAAATCCAGGTCCGTGGGCCATCCGTGTTTCTCGAGTACTGGAATCAGCCCGAAGTAACGAAGCAATCTTTCCATGGTGATTGGTTCCGCACCGGAGACATGGCCGTACGGGAGAAAGGACAATATCGCATCATGGGGCGGGTGTCGGTCGACATCATCAAATCGGGCGGTTACAAACTGTCCGCTCTGGAAATCGAGGCCAGCTTGCTCGAACACCCATCCATCGCCGAATGCGCGGTGGTAGGGATCGAGGACGAAACGTGGGGAGAAGCGGTCGCGGCGGCCGTGGTGACCCGCGGGGACGAACCGCTCGAGCTTTCCGATCTGCGCGACTGGTGCGGTGGGCGGCTCGCCAAATACAAAATTCCCAAACGGCTATTGCTGGTATCCTCACTGCCGCGAAACGCCATGGGCAAGATCACCAAGCCCGCGGTGAAGCAACTTTTCGAGTAGCCATTCGTCATCAAGTCAGTTCGGGAATGGCATGACCGCCGTTGATAATCGGCGTGGGGCGACCACTGAAGTCCTCGATCATCACGTTTGCATAATCGATGCCGAGATGATGGTAAATCGTGGCGAGAAAATCGTCCGGCCCGCAAATCCGCTCGACCACATCCTCGCCCCGCTTGTCGGTCGCTCCAATGACCTGGCCAGACTGGATTCCACCACCGGCCCAGAGGTTGGAGAACGCTCGAGGCCAATGGTCGCGGCCGGGTTGGTTTGTTCCAGCGGGGGCACTCGCGTTCCCGGCCCCCGTGCTGGGCTGGTAATTGACTTTGGGCGTCCGTCCGAACTCACCCGTGACCACCACCAAGACTCGTTCGTTCAAACCGCGGTCGAAAATGTCCTCCACCAGCGCCGTTACGGCTTGATCGTATGCATCGGCTCGGAACCGCATCGCGTCAAATACATGGTGGTTTACCGCGTGGTCGTCCCAGTTGCCGACTCGGCCG
>JBJHCD010000784.1:0-3496 GCA_050485845.1 Pirellulaceae bacterium
GCAGCGCGGCAATCACGGGTTGGCAGGGATCAATCGGAACGTAACTCCACGTTTCGTCAAAGTCCTCCTCGTCGTCCTCGTCATCCTCCGACTCCCCGAACTCGCCACTCCCTTCCGATCTCGGACTCCATTCCGTCCGAAATTGCACGGGAGGTGGCTGGACAACCAGCGTGGGGCGAGGCAACAGGTCAATTCCTTGCTCGACCAATTTCTGGAAGGAAGGGGGAAGGGGAACCGCCACGCAGTCGAACGAGTGCCGTAACATGATCCGACGGACTTCGACCGCGCAATCACCACTTCCATGAATCACCGGCAGCAGAAGTGTCTGAGGACTAAGCCGCAGGACATCGGAAATCTCATGGTCCGTAGTCATCTTCGTCCTCGTCGAACTCGTGCCGATCAGGATGAAGCGGGTCGTCGGAGGAAAAGAAGAAATCTCCGAGTCCCAAGGGCATGGAATCTCCACCCAGCGTCCGCCGTTTCCGTTCGGCCAAGGAGTTCAAATCGAGTGCCTCCTCGCCGAGACACCGCTCGAGAGCCTCTCGCCATGCCTGATCTCGAGCCACGGGATGATCGGGCAATTGGGCAATGCGTTTCATGGCGAAACGCAGGATATTGATGCCATCCCGGGGTGAGAAATCGAGATTCAGCTCGTGCGAACGCTGGAGAAACTCGACCGTCATCGCCAGCATTTCCGGTTCGGCAAACGGCAGGTGGTATTGCAGAATCGCCAATTCGTCTTCCCGACTGGGATACCCCAGCCCCAGCGTCGGTTGAAGTCGGCTGAGGATATAGTCCGGAATCTCATAGGTGGACTCGTCCTCGTTCATCGTCACCGCACAACGAAAATCGGGGTGTGAGTGAAGGGTAATCCCCGCCACAATCGACTCGACATACCGGCGATGATCGAAAAGCGGGGCGAGACTGGCCCACGACTTCTCGTTCATGCGGTTCCCCTCATCCAGTATGCAGACGCCCCCGCGGAGCATCGCGGTGACCAGGGGTGACGCGTGATAGGCGATTTTTCCGTTTTGAGCAAGAACGGGGGTAATCAGCAAGTCCTCCGGCCGAGTGTCCGCCGTGCACTGATAAATGTACAGCTCCTGCTCGCGAACTCGGGAAGCAGCCATCCCCAAGGCGGTCTTTCCCATCCCCGGAGCCCCGACCAGCCGAGGGGTGAGCGGCAAATCCTTCTCGTTGACCACCAGCCAACAGGCCAGAAGCTGTTGGAGGATTTCATGCTGCCCAATCCACTCACCATGGACCGCATGGCATTGGCCGAGCTTGATTTCGATGCCGTCGATTTCTACCTGTCGCTGCATGATAAAGGCCCGCTTCGCTGCCAATCCACTCAGGAATCTGTTGTCTCCACCGAGCGGACCACCACGCGATTCCCCTGTATTTTCACAATCCGTACCGTACTGCCGACTTCGACAAAGGTACCATCCGCCACCACGTCCAAGTATTCGTTGTCAAAAAGGGCCTTGCCGGCGGGCCGAAGCGGCGAGTCGGCAATACCCAGATCTCCCAAAGCCACCGAGTTGGAAGCGGAGAAGAGGGGAGCCCCCTTTCCGTCCGACTTGATCGCCTCGTCGTCAGTCGGTGAACCGAGTGTCAATCGATTCAAGATCGGGAGACGGCCAAAGTGTCTACTTATTATGAGAGCAAACCCGAGGAACAAAAAGAAGGCCCCGACCAGAACCATCGTGCTGACCACGAAACGCTCCAATTGACGGGGGGTCCCCGGAATCACAAATTCCTGACTGGCGAGGATCAAACTGGCGCTCATCAGCCCAATCCCCGCCAATCCACAGATTCCGAATCCGGGAAACACGAACAACTCGAACCCGAGAAAAGCAATTCCGGCCAGGAACAAGATCAGCTCCAACCAGCCCGCCGTCCCCCCCAAGAATCGGCTCCAGAAAAACAGGCTGAAGCAAAGCCCGGAGATCAGGCCCCCGATACTGATGCCCGGGGCACTCAACTCGACATACAGCGCCGCCAAGCCGACCACGAACAGCAGGCCGGTCACCAGGGGATGGTTCAGCCAGTAAATGACCGAATCCATCGTGCCGGGGCGGATGGTGCCGGGAGGTCCGGAGAGGCCGAGTTGGGCGAAAAGGTCCTCGGCCGAATCGACCACGCCATCGGCCAGACTCAATTCGACCGCCCGGCGACCGGTCACTTCCAGGAATCTCCCCTCCCCCGACTCCACAATCGGGCGCCTTCGTTCCCAGTCGTCCGGATCATCGAGGGCCGCGATCTCCAGTTCCGACAAATAGGCGACTTCGTCCGACTCGCGATGCCGCATCTCAAATACCAGTAAGTCCATGTCGACCATCGCCTCGGCCAAGGTGGGAGGTCGATTGCCTCGCCGAGCCAATTCGCGTATTTGCTGAGCGAGATCGGAGCGCAGCTTTTCCGGGGCATGGCGGAAGAGGGCATCCTCTCCCAGGAAGACGGGACCCGCGTCTCCAAATCGAGCGCCGGAATGCATGTAGATCCGATCGCAGCCCAGCGCCGCAATGGCGGCACCGCTCAGTGCTTCCCGCGGCACGTAGGCAATCACCTCGGCCCAAGCGATTTCCCAGAACCGATTGGCCAATGCCAGACTGGCGTCGAGATATCCCCCGGGACTGTCAATCTCGATAATCACCACCTCCGCCCCCTGCTGCTCGGCCTTGTCCAACGCTCGGTAGACAAATTGCTCCAGCAACGGCGTGATCGTTCCCTCGAACCGAATGACCACTCCTTTTCGATTCGTTCGATTCGGCTCCGGCCGAGGAGGATTTGCTTCGGCTCCCACCCCCCCCTTCTCATCCAGATCCCCTTTCCCCCGTTCATCCCCGTTCCCGTTCCCATTCTCGGCATTGGCGTCGGCATCGGTATCGGTATCGACGACCTCGGCCTCGACATCGACATCGACTTCGGCCTCGACCTGCTGTGCCGGGGTCACTTGAACATCCCAGGATCCAACCAGGATCAACCCACCCAGCAGCAGGCCGAAAGTTATCGAGGTCCGAAGGGGGATGGCGGCTGAAGGGGTAACGGGGGGCCGATCCGACATCGGGGAACCGAACAGCCATCTCATGGAATCACGACCTGCTGCTAAGTCCCGCGTTCATGGGTAGTAACGCCAAATCGGGACGAGGGCCAAGGGAACGACAGCACATTTGCCAAATGAGGCGGTGGGAGAACGGAGCAAACAAGAGCGAACAGGGAGCGAACAGGGAGCCGAGCGGCAGACGGCTGCCACAGCTGATCCTAAGTCTGGATCACTAGCCGTGTCAAACCGGGTGAGACAACCCATTCCCCCTTCCAGGGAAGCCTTTATGGCCTTGTTGAGCGATTGGAGCCCCCCCGGTTTGCCCTCCTCGGAAGCGAGACAGCCCGCGCCAGGCGTGATCCCCACATAAAGTCCCCCTCGCCTCCCGGGGAACGTCCGTGCTAAGATCAACCGGAGTATCTTCAGACTTGAGATCGACCACCAATCACC
>JBJHCD010000785.1:0-3493 GCA_050485845.1 Pirellulaceae bacterium
CGCCCCAAGGTGGTGATATTGAATTTCTCGTCAATCCCCTGGAACCCGGCCGCGATGACGATGTTCCCCTCGTCCAGCAACTGCCGCATGCGGTCGGTCGAAATGGATCGAATCCGGGCCTTGGTGTGGGAGCTATCGGTTTGGATGCCGATTTGTGCTCCGGTCAGACTGACTGCCCGCGAGCCGAGCGAGTGGATCGCCATCGCCATCAAAGCGACGCTGACCTGCTCTCCCGTGGCCAGCAGCATGTCCATTTCCCGCGCTGGGGGACGGTCGGTGATTTCTCGAGCCAACTCGATCAACTCGTCCGTATGATGCCCTCGAGCGCTGACCACCATCACTACCTGATGGTCTTGCTGTTGTGCTCGAATCGCCTTGCGGGCGGCGGCCAGGATCTTGTGGCTGTCGGCGACACTGGTGCCGCCGAATTTCTGCACGATAATTCCCATGAAACCTTCTTGACCTCTATACCGTCTGATTCGACTATTTTGCCTGCACTTGTTGCCTGAAGTTGTTGCCTACCCTTGACTACCCTTGACTACTTGAATCCATGGATGAAGTCGTTCATCAGTCGCCAGCCCTGTGGATAGTTGTGGGGGGAGGCGGCCGCGGTCGGCTCGTCGTACTGCGAGGCCCCCCCGGGAGAAATCCCCTGGCCGCAGATGGTCCAGGGGACGAATCCATGACTGTGCGTCTTGGTGCGGAGCGGCGTGGGGTGGTCGGGTGAAATCAGAATGCGGTATTCCCCTTGCTCGCGGAGGGCATCATGGAGCGGTCCGACAATTTTCTGGTCGATCGCCTCCAGGGCGGCGATTTTCGCCTCGGTATCCCCTTCATGCGAGGCCTCGTCCGGCGCCTCGACATGGACGCAGATGATATCGGTATCGGGGAGACTTTCGATGGCGTAACGCCCCTTGGCGGCGTAATCGGTGTCGGTGTAACCGGTGGCTCCGGGGACCTCGATACAATCCCACCCGATCAGTCTCGCGAGTCCGCGGAGCAGGTCGACGGCCGTGATCATCTTTCCACGATAACCGTAGCGGGTCGCGAAGGACTCCAGGTGGGGCGCTCGGCCCAGTCCCCAAAGCCAGATGTTGGTGGCTGGGAGTCTGCCGGCCGACTGACGGGCCTGATTGACGGGATGCTCGGAAAAAAGGTCCATGCTTCGCGTCATCAATTCGTGCAGCAGGTCGCTCCCGGGACCTCGAGGAAAATCGTCCGCCACCGACTTGTCGGTCAGGTCATGAGGGGGAGTCGTGCGAGTGTCCATGCTGAAGGGGGCCGGCGATTTTTCGGTCCCCCGATAAATCAGCAAATTCCGATAGCTGACCCCCGGAATGAACTCGAGAACGGAACTGCCGAGCGAGTTCTGAGCGGTGACGAGCAATTCCCGAGCTTCATCGGTGGAGATATGTCCCGCCGTGAAGTCGCGCATAATCTGCTGCTCGATGGTCACCAGATTGCAGCGCACGGCCCAGTCGTTTTCTCCAAGCGGGATACCTTGTGCCGCCGCTTCCAAGGGAGCGCGACCAGTGAAGTGTGCTTCCGGGTCGTAGCCCAGGAGGCTGAGATTCGCGACATCCGAGCCGGCTGGAAGATGGGAGGGGACATTACTACTGCGTCCCACGATCCCCTCGGCGGCGACGGCATCCATTGCCGGTAATTGGGCCGCTTGCAGGGGAGTTCTCCCACCCAGCGACTCCTGTGGCTCGTCGGCACATCCGTCCGGAATGATGATTGCGTATTTCATGGATTCTTTGATGGGGCGACTGGAGGGGTGAAGCGACTCGGGGGCCGGAGCGGGAGGAGAAGGGCTTTTTGAGTGAATGAGTGAACGATTGAACGATTGATCAAGTGAACCAGTGGATGAATCAGCCAGTGGACCAATGGATTGACGAACGACCTAACGACCTAACGAGCTAACGAGCTAACGAGCGAAACGAGCGAAACGAGCGAAACGAACTAGTCGGAAACGCGAAGGAATTCGCTAGGGGCATGGATGGGCGACATTTCGTCAATTTCTCGAATGGCCGCTTCCAGATTTCCTTGGTTGGCGAAGTCGGTCATGATGACCAGCGGAACGTAGGGGACGTCTCCTTCGGGTTCGTGCTGGATGACCGAGGCAATGGAGATCAAGTGGCGCCCGAGGGCCCCGGCAATTTCTCCCAAGACCCCCGGTCGATCGGCAATATTGAAGCGGAGGTAATAGCGGCCGCAACGGGACGAAGGGTCGCTCATGTGAACTCGGGCCTCCTGCCGCGACCACAACTGGAGTGTGTGGAACGTGAGGGCGGTGCGGCCGACGGCGGTATCGATCATGTCGGCGACCACGGCCGAAGCGGTCGGCATCTGCCCCGCCCCTAGGCCATGGAAAAAGACGCGTCCCACCGCGTCCCCCACGACGGTGACCGCGTTGTAGGCCTCGCGAACTTCCGCCAGTGGACGACCGATCCGCACCAGCGTCGGGCCGACGCTGAGGTCCAATCCGCCCGCGTGGATCTGTGCTTCGGCCAGCAGCTTGATGCGGTAACCCAATTCCTGAGCGAATCGCAGATCGGCCGGCGCCAAGGAATCTATTCCTCGACACGGAATGTCCTGCCAAGCAACTCGTGCTCCAAATGCCAAATGGGCCAGTATGGCCAATTTTTGCGCGGCATCGGCGCCATTCACGTCCAACGTCGGGTCGGCTTCGGCGTATCCGAGTCGCTGTGCTTCGGCCAGCGCTTCGGCATAGAGGGCCCCGTGTTCCTCCATGCAGGTGACAATGTAATTGCTGGTCCCATTCAAGATCCCTCGCAGGGAGAGGATTTGATTGGCGGAAAAACATTGACTGATGTTGGCGATGATCGGAATTCCACCGGCCACGGAGGCCTCGAAGGCGATGGACCGTCCCAATTCTCTCGCTCGATCAAACAATTCCGGACCATGTTCGGCCAACAGGGCCTTGTTGGCCGTCACGACATCTTTTCCCGCGTCGAGCAGTTGCAGCATGATGGTCCGAGCCGGCTCGATGCCACCGATCAGGTGCGCCACAACCTCAATCTCGGGGTTCTGAGTGACCGCCGTCAAGTCGTCGGTCAGTACCCCGGCAGGCAACTCCACGTCTCGTGGTTTGCGGATGTCGTGGACCACGACCTTCTCCAGCCAGAGCGTCTTTCCGGCGTGCCGAGCCACGCGGTCCCCTTCGTCGAGCAATAGCCGAGCTACCCCGGTGCCGACCGTTCCCATGCCGATGATCGCGACTTTCGTCTGGTTCATTCCCGTCAATGGTCTCAATGAAAGCAAATCGCCCTCCGAGGAAGCCTGGCCTTGGCCGTGGCATGGCCAAGGGTGAGTGGACCGGAAGCGATTCGAGATAAGTGTGTAAGTTCGATGTCTTGGAAACCTGGACATCCTAAATAGGCGGTACCAAATTCGTCAACCGCCCGGTGGTCACGCTCCGGCCCGCCGGCCCGTTGATGCTGGACCGGGAAAGGGTGGGGGGGAGTGGTAT
>JBJHCD010000786.1:0-3485 GCA_050485845.1 Pirellulaceae bacterium
AGTCCAAGCTGAAGCGGGATTTCTATCTGAACGAGGTCCTCGACGTCACGATCGACTACCTGCGACTACTCGCCAAATCCGAATGAGTCGCGTTGCGACGCGGGATACTTGGCGATGTTCTTTCGCATCTTGTCGGCCAAGGTAGTGGTAACGTCAAGATCCAAGGCATTGGCCAAGGCCAGCGCGTAACAGATGACGTCCGCCAATTCCTCGCCGGCGGCCTGGAGTCGTTCCGGGTCGTCGGCAAGGCCGCGCGATTGCTCGACGGACAGCCACTGAAAGTGCTCCATCAATTCGGCCGCCTCGACCGCCAGCGCCATGCTCAAATTCTTCGGCGCGTGAAACCGCTCCCACTGCCGCTCGGCAACAAACCGGGCCACCATGTCTCGGAGTTGCTGGATTGTTGCCGAGCGATCGTTTTTCAGGGAGTTGGGAATCACGAAGCTCGTCGAAGCTTCCGATTCGTCTCCGGGGGGATTCGGCGAATTGTCGGGGACCCGGCTGCTCAAACCTTCGGCTCCCAACCCGGCTCGTATTCCCGCTTCCAATGCTGCATGGCCTCTGAATCCTCCAGGATCTTGCCGCCATCGTCGGGATCGCATTGCAAGGCGCGGCCGGTGCGCTGAGCGATATTGCCCAGGTGGCAGAGCAGCGTGCTCTTGTGGCCCCCCTCAATCTCGCCATGCAGCTGCTGAGGCTTGTCTTCCCGAATGGCGGTCAGGAAGTCGTCGATATGCTCGTTGTCTCCCAGTCCGGTCGGCCGTTGGCGGTCGACGACCTGGCCTTTTTCATCCTGGATCGTGTACGAGCCGTTTGAATCCAGGATCAGCGCCCCTTCGGTGCCGTAAAAGTTAACGAAACCCGATGAGAGACGGTGACAGCTGAGCCCATGCCAGGTCGCCATCTTTCCTCCCGGAAATTCGAAACAGACCGTTTGCGTGTCGGGCGTCTCCTGGTCGTCGTCAAATGCGTATCGCCCACCACTCGACGTCACCCGATTCGGATAGTCGGCGTCCAGTCCCCAGCGGCAAAGGTCCAGCGTATGGACGCCGTTGTTGCCCAATTCCCCGTTCCCCCAGTGCCAGAACCAATGCCAGTTGTAGTGAACTCGGTTGTCCAGATAGGGAGTGCGAGGAGCGGGGCCCTGCCAGAGTTCGTAGTCCAGTTCCGGGGGGACCGAGGCCGGCTTTCCATGACCGATGGAGCCCCGAGCACTGTTGTACCAGGCCCGAGCCAAATAGACGCGGCCGATGGCCCCCTCGTGCAGCCGTTGCATGGCCTCTCGAGTTCCGGGGCTACTGCGACGCTGGGCCCCCATTTGAACCGCCCGGTTGTGAGTTCGAGCGGCCTGAATCATCATTTCCCCTTCCCAGGGATTGTGGCTACAGGGCTTCTCGACATAGACATGCTTTCCCGCCGCACAGGCCAGCATCGTGGCCGGGGCATGCCAGTGGTTCGGCGCCGCGCAGACCAGCGCGTCGACCGACTTGTCATCCAGCAGTCTGCGAAAATCCGTGATCGCTTGCGGCGTGTACTCGACCGCCCCCTGCACCAATTGGGCACCACTCTCGGCCCGGCCGCGATCGACATCGCAAACATATTTCACTTCGACGTCGGGTTGTTTGGCGAAGCTGACCGCCAGACTGCGGCCTCGCGCGAGCCCCATCACGCCGACGACCACCTTTCGCGAAGGATTGGCGGCGAAACTACTCGATCCCCACAACAGACTGGCTGCCGC
Organism: Pirellulaceae bacterium; assembly: GCA_050485845.1. Classification (GTDB taxonomy): domain Bacteria; phylum Planctomycetota; class Planctomycetia; order Pirellulales; family Pirellulaceae; genus JBJHCD01. The sequence continues at coordinate 1,739 of JBJHCD010000786.1, forward strand.
TCCCGTGGCGGCTCCTCCCAAAAACGTGCGACGATTGAATGCGGAAGGCATCGGACTTGCTCCCATGATGCGAAGAAGTAGGTGGGTCGAGCGACCCTGGAACGGAAATTAGTCTAGCCTGATTGATTCGCGGGTGCAAAGAAGTCGTTCAGCATCTCCCGCAATTCTGGTCGACGATGGATGTATCGGCTCACCCACGAGCCGCAGCACCAAAAGTGATCTTCGATGACGAGCACGGGCACCGCCCCTAGCGGCAGAGTGCGGTCGCGACTCCCTCACCGCCAAGAATTGCCAATCGTTGCCAAGGCACTCTTTACCACGAAAACTCGCTTCACCACGAAAACTCGGTCGTGATCTCGGCTTCCCCCTCCGCGAATTCGACCTTCAAGACCAACTCTTGCAATCCTCCTTGTCGGCGGACTTCGGGCTGCCGGTCGGATGGAGATCCCAGCCGGACATTCCATTGGTCGTCGACTCGGAACCAACCGTCGCCCATCTCGTCAATCCGGCGCCCCGAGGCAACTCGCATCCAGAGATCGGTCGGTGCCGGATCGGCACGAAGTACGTGGCGGCGAGGGACCGCCGAACCGGGGCTCAGTCTCCGCGTTTCCAGGAACTCTTCCACCTCCACATCGTCATATCGGTAGCGGAAGGTGGGCCGCTGGTCGGGGGTGAGGCGATATCCCAGGAATCGGTAGCCCGACTCCCGAGGTGGCTCGGTCGGCCACGCCCCGTCCGGTTCACTCAGCCGAGCGAACGGAGGACCCGAAGGAAGAGCCAGTACCTTATCACCCGCTGGAGGTTGAAAGCCTTGGCCTCGTCCCGACCAATGTCGAGAGGCATCGATAAACCGTCCTTCCCACAACAGGGCGATCCGCATCTCGTTGGCATCAAACGCTTGATGGACTCCTTCCGGGTAGCCGACGCCGATGCCCCGCGGACCTGCCCCTTCAATGAAGTTCCGGTAAATGATCGCGTCATCGATGGGAACCAGTTCCATGGACGGAGTCACCATGCCCGAGGGAATTCGAGCCCGCTCGCCATCCTGCAAATACTCCCAGATTGCGCCGACTTGCTGGTCGCTGTCGCCGTCGAAGAACTCTTCAAAAAAACTGGGGCCGGTGATCGGCCAGGCACTCGGCATTCGAGTTCCGGGCCGGAAGAGTTGAGGATTCCGCATGTAGGGCCGAAACCACTCGGGACGCAGCCGCCGGGCCATGATCCGCAGGTCCATGGACTGGATTCCCTGCGAGTCGAATCGGCCAAAGGTGTGACACTTGATGCAGGCCGCCCCCTTTTCTCCCACCAGCACTCGGCCGATTTCCTTGAGATCCTCCTGAGATTCTTCATGCGGCGGAAGTTCCGGATATTCCGGCAACGGATCGGCGGCCGCGAAGGCACTCACCAGATGCCCCGCATTTTCCTTGCCGAATCGAGGCATTCGAGCCAGCATGTAGGGTCGGTCCTTCTCCTCGTCCCCACTGCCGTCGATCAGGAGTCGAGCCAGCCAGCCAGCGCCTCGTAGACGGCGGGGTGGTTGAGCAGGTCGAGATGGTGGAGCCGACCGTGATGGCGACGATGCTCGGGTGCGAAGTCGATGGGCCGCCGATGCCGGCGACGACCATGCGCGCTCGAAGGTTGGACCAGCAGGTCCCCGATCAGGCGAGCGGTGGTGCTCCTGGGCTCGGCGACCACCGCCGCGCTCAGCGCGTAGTGGTTTGCGGTGGGCAGCAGCGCGGTGTCGGTG
>JBJHCD010000787.1:0-3480 GCA_050485845.1 Pirellulaceae bacterium
GCTTCCATGCACGCAAAAAACCATCCGCTGGTTGCCTTCCTGATCACGGAATAAATCCCAATTCACCCTTGACGAAGCCACTCAGATGTCTACTGAAGAACGGTTTCTCGGAGAATACGGCAAAAACCGGGAACAACCGCCAATTTGTTTGCAACCTGAGAGTTTGCTTTCCACCCCAGTCGCCTGCAGGTGCGACATTCTGCCACGGATGTGTCACATTCTGAGTGCGGTTGTCCGCACTTAGACGCGTTTTCACGCATCTTCGCGCGAATTCCGCTTCCGTTTCGAGGACAAACGGAGGTTTCGCGCCTATAGATTCATGAGGGGCAGACAACTCGAAATCCGTGGAGGTATGTGAACCGTTTATGACCCAGCTTCGAAGACCGTGGGCCATCGCACTTTTGTCTGCCGTTACCCTCTCCGTCCTCGCCCACGACGCGTCAGCCGCACTCCTGACGACCGGTGATATCGTCAAAGTCACTCGCCGATTACCCGATGGAAACAGCACGGTAGGCCGAGTGGGTGGTGGAGGCGAATTTGCCCTTTATAAGCAAGTCGCGGCCGATGATTGGGAATTTCTGTTTGTCACGTTCTGTGCCCAGATCAACGAGAGCATCTCGATGGGCCAGCACATGGTGGTGGGAGCCCTCAGCAGCGTCACCGTGGGCAAGAACAAGACCGTGAATCCGCTCGACATTCAGACCGATTTCCTCTATTCGGGCTATCGGACTGGGGATTTGTCGTTCTTCACCAACTTTTAGTACGACAACACCGATTGGGCGAATGCCCTGCAGCAAGCGATCTGGCACTTTGAGGATGGATTGACGGACATCTCGACCAAGGCCTGGGAGTTGGTTAACGCGGCCAACGACGTGACGTCCGGTTTCTACGAAAGCCAGAACGTTCAAGCGATTAATCTGTTTCTGTGGACAACTCCGCAGAGCGATCTGGACGTGTTTGATCCATACGACACGAGTACATGGCCACGTAATGGCCTGATTCGTCAAGACCTGTTGTATTGGACGGAGAGCCTTGAAGGACCGGATCCAGGACCAGGCCCAGGACCAGATCCAGGACCGGATCCAGGACCCAACCCTGTTCCCGAACCAGGGACGTTCGCCTTGTGGGGAATGCTGTTTGTCCTGGCGGCTGGTGGCAAACGCTTCGCTAGTCGGGTTCGACGTGATGGCACGACTTCTCATGCTACCTGATGCCGGCCCAGTACGGTGCGCCGGCCATCGGTCCTCTACCCCTTCCCGGTCCCTGTTGAGCAAACGCGGACTCAGGGAGCGGTGGAGGAACCGTCGAGCCGGCGTAGGTTGCCCCACATCATGTCGAAAGGTGGGTCGTCCTGGATGGGGAATTTGGCGGCTAGTTCTTCATCCAGGTCGATTCCCAGGCCGGGGCGGTCGTTGGCCCAGTAGTAACCATCTCGCAGTTCCGGACAGCCTGGGAAAACGTCCTGCTCGGCCGTCGTGAAGGCTCGAGCTTCCTGGATTCCAAAATTCGGGACGACCAGATCGAGGTGGACATTGGCCGCGTGCCCGACGGGCGAGACATCGCCGGGGCCGTGCCAAGCCGTTCGGACACCGAAAAACTCGCACATCGCCGCCATTTTGCGAGCCTTGGTCAAGCCACCAACCTGCGAGATATGAACGCGAATGAAGTCGATCAATCGGTCCTTCACCAGCCCGATCCATTCATGCGGACTGTTAAACAGTTCTCCCATCGCCAGGGGCGTGCTGGTCTGTTGACGCAGGAGCTGGAAGTAGTCCAGGTCCTCGGGGCTGATGGGATCTTCCAGAAAGAATAGCCGGTACGGTTCGAGGTCCTTGCACAGCTGAAGGGCGAGGATCGGAGGAATCCGTTCATGCACGTCATGCAATAGCTCGATTTCCTCCCCCACCGTCGTCCGCAGATGCTCGAACATCTTGGGGACCATGCGGACGTACGGTTTCGGTTCCCAAACCCTGGTCCGCTGATTCACTGGGACCGGACTCTCTTCGGAGTTTCCTCGCGAACCATAGGTGGCTAAACCAGGAACGGCGGCCTGAACTCGCACGTGTCGATATCCCTCCTCCATGTACTTCCTGACTTGGTCCTCCAGTTCAGAAAATGTTCGTCCGGAGGCATGGCGGTACACGTCGACCGCGCGACGTGCCTTGCCGCCCAGAATTTCGTACAAGGGGAGTCCGGCCCGTTTACCGAGTATGTCCCACAACGCCATGTCGACGCCGCTGATGGCATTGTTCAGCACGGGACCGTTTCGCCAATAGGAACTGTAGAACGACGACTGCCAAATGTCCTCGATTTGCGTCGGATCCTTCCCGATCAGAAACGGTTTGAGGTATTTCTCGACGGCCGTCTCCACAACTCGGGCCCGTTGCGTGAACGTGGCACAGCCGAGGCCATAAATTTCGGGCTCATTCGTCAGAACCTTGACGACGACGAGTCGAATGTTGGCCGGGGCCGTGAGGATGGTCTTGATATCCGTGATCTTCAGACCGGAATTGCCCGTCTCGGTTGCCTCTCCCAGGCCGGCTCCAGCGGAAATTCCCCACGGGAGCGCGGAAAGGCCGGCTCCCAGTGCACATTGTCGAAGCCAGTTACGTCGATTCATAAGACTACCCCTTCAGATGACATGGACCAGAACGGTGAGAGATCGGTAGGGTGCGAAAGAACGGAGCTACTCGGCCGCCAAGCCGAAACGAGCCTCTATACACTTCATGATGTCGGCCAAGTGAGGTTCGGCGACTTGGTAGTAGGTCTTTCGTCCCTCCTTTTCGTGGTCGAGGAAACCGCATCGGAGCATCAGCCGAAGATGCTCCGACGCCATGTGGCTGGGAATCCCACACGACTCCGCCAGCTCACCCACGGTGAACCTTCCCTGCAGCAGTAGTTGTATCATTCGCAGCCGGTGCGGGTGAGCCAGCACCTTCAGGCACTCGGCCGCCTGCTCCAGCGATTCAAGTGGCGTCAGTTTTGTGGCTTGTTGGGTCATTTCGGTGGGCTCTCGACTGGCATCCGTTCGCGACCTCCGTCGCCAACGAATTACCTTGGGATCGAATCGAGCTGGAAAGGATTACTGTCCGACTCGGCAGGGAGCAAGCGGAGATCGCGAAGGTCGTCTTCGGGGATCGCCCCTTATGTTATTTATATCGAAACATGACGATGTTTCAACTATTGGGGCCCCGAAACTTGACGTCCACTCCCTCTTTCCCCTGCCTCGTCACTCCCACCGATAAGACTGGTTGCCGATCGGCACCGATCGCCTTGTTTGCAGGTCGCTCCCCCACTCGGTACGATGTAGAGGCCCGCTCCCCCTACGTCACTTCGGCGTCGGGCGAGTTTTTTGGGGGGGGGAGTTTCCAGGATTCTCGGAAGTTTCGTGTTTTGCGAGTCCGGATATACAGGTCCGGATATACAGGTCCGGAAATACAGGTCCGGAAATTCGGGGCGTTGGTTCGAGCTGCTATGTGC
>JBJHCD010000788.1:0-3477 GCA_050485845.1 Pirellulaceae bacterium
GGAATGGCGGCCGCCAAGGGGAGAAACTCGCGGATGTCACGACGGGTGATGTTCGCAACCGACTTGATCTCGCGCTCCATCCAGAGGTGATCGTGATAGCTGAGGCGCCCCAGCACCTCCTTATCCCGATCCTCCTTGCGGATGGCGTTGATCACCAACCGGCCGCCTGGAGCGAGATTGGCAAGCGCCTCGACAACCGGAGTCCAAGCCGGCGTGGTATCGATGATCGCCGCCAGAGGTTCGGGAGATCGTTCGCTGGTCTCTCCCTGCCAGACGGAACCCAATTGCCGAGCAAACTCTCGACTCGCCGCATCTCGAGCGAAAACGTAGACCGGGCTGCGGGGGTAGAGATGATGAGCCAGTTGAATGACCAGGTGGGCCGAACCCCCGAATCCGGTCAATCCAAGTGGCTCTCCATCCTGCAAACCGGTCAGCCGCAGGGCCCGGTAACCGATCGCTCCGGCACAAAGCAGTGGGGCCGCTTCCACGTCGCTGAAGAGTGGCGGAATCGGATAGGCGTAACGTTCCGGAACGGTCAGAAACTCCGCGTAACCTCCATGCACGTCCCGGCCGGTCGCCCGGAATTCCGGACTGAGATTCTCTCGATCATCGCCGCTGGAGTGGTGGATCCAACCCACTCCCACTCGGTCCCCCACCTTCCAAGCGGTGACCCCATCTCCCAGTCGGTCCACCATTCCCACGATTTCATGGCCTGGAATGACTGGAAAATGAGGAGGAGGCGTTCGACCCTCGATTTCGTCCAGTTCCGTGTGGCAGACGCCGCACGCTTTGACCCGCACCAGGATCTCTCCCGGTCTCGGTTCGGGACAGGGAACGTCCGCCAAGCGGAGCGGTTCCGCCTGATCGCTGATGGAAGTGACCTGTTTTAGCAGCATGGCTTTCATGGCTTGATCCTTCTCATGACGGAAATCGGTCTTCGAGTGTGCAAGGGAGCGCGCCGCACGGTCATAACGCGCGCCGGATCGATGGTGCTCGGGACGAGCGAAATGGAAACGAGTCGCTCCCCTGATACGGGACGAACGCGAAAACCCCGGGAAATGGACGACCGTTTGGGGATGCAAATGAAAGACCTGCTTTCGGCGACCCCATTTCGAATGGTGAGAATCGCCCTCGCATTCATTGGCACGCAAACTGCATTATTAATTAGCGGAGCTTGCGAGATCTCCGACGTTCCCGGCTTCTGGGTTTGTGCCGGTTGAGTTGTAGAGGTCGGTGAGTTCCGGTTGGCTGCGGGCTTCGTCACAGTGGCGATCCGAGCGATGCTTGTGGTCGCGGCCCCTGCGGGGGAGAAACTGTGACGAGGCCCGGATGGAAAGATAGACGCAGTGGGAAAGGCCCGTTTGCGAGCCTTTGTTCAGCTAGGACTTTCAAAACGGAGGATGAGTTAGAAGGAAGTTTCCACTGTGAACGTATTCCCGAGTGTCGGCCACTTGGGAAATTGGTCGGCCTCGGGTCGGTGATTTTCGGGCTTTCGAGTTCGAAGGAGGTGGGCCATGTTACGTTCCATGATTCCTTGGCGCGAGAGGCTTCCGGCATCGTTTCCTCGATTTGAGAACGAGATGGAAGACCTCGTTGAGCGGTTCTTCGGTCCGGGGGATGATTGGGCGATGACCCGATTCGCTCCGGCGTTGAACGTGGCAGAAACGGAAGGTGCCTATGAAGTATCCGTGGAGCTTCCCGGTCTGAAGGCCGAGGAAGTGCATGTCGAACTGAAGGAAGGGAATCTGTGGATTTCTGGTGAGAAGAAAGAAGAGAAAGAAGAGAAGGGCAAAGCCTTTCATCGAGTGGAACGGCGTCACGGCGAGTTCCGGCGGATGGTCCGACTGCCCGGAACGGTGAATGAAAGCCAAATTGCGGCCAAGTTCACCAACGGCGTTTTGACGGTGACCGTTCCCAAGACTGAGGAAGTGAAACCGAAGCGGATTCCCATCCAGTAGTGAGTTCTACCGGAGATTACGAGATGTAACGGAGACCACTCCAACTCGACATGCAGTAGTGGAAGCGGCCGGGCTCGTCATGAGTCCGGCCGCATTTTTTTTTACTCGTGCCATAGCCAGCGGAGAGAATCGGGGAGAATCGCTCCTCCATGGACTCCGCTATGTTCTCCCTCGCCAAACACAAATTCATGGTCGTAGCCGGCAAAGCGAAGCGCGGCCGCCATTTGCTGATTGGCCAGGGGCCAGTGACCATGTTGGTTATCTAAATCGTTCGCCCCACCCTGCAGGAAGATGCGAATCGGTTTCGGCCGAGTTTTTCGAATCAGGGCGGGATAGACATGGCCACCGCGAATATTGACGAAGCTGCCAACATGGCTGAGGACTTTGCGGAAGGCGTCGGGACGCTCCCAGGCGACAGTCCAGGCACAGATTCCTCCCGAGCTGATTCCGGCAATGGCCCGACGATCGGGATCGCTGGTCAGACGGTAGCTCTTTTCCACCTCGGGCAAGATCTCTTCCAAGAGGAAACGGGCGTATTGATCGGAGAGTGTGTCGTATTCAAAACTTCGATTCTCCGGAGTCGGCCGCCAGCCAGGCCGTTCCGGCAACGTCTCCTTGCGGTGACCAGGATCGATAAAGATGCCGATCATGGGTGGAATCTCGCCCCGGTGGATCAGATTGTCCAGCACAATGGTGGCGCGAAATTGACCTTCGGGATCGACATAGGCATGCCCATCCTGAAAGACGATCACCGCCACCTCTTCATCCTCCGGAAGTTCGCCATACGCAGCCGGCTCGTAAATCCAATAGCGGCGAATGGTGCCGGGAAAAATCTCGCTCTTCCAAACATGCTCGGTCACTTTCCCTTCCGGCACGTCCTCCTGTCGCTGCGAGTCAGGACCGAGCTTGTAGAGGTCATCACCGGCCCGAACCACCTCGACACGGAGGAGACTTCCCACCAGCCCCAGCGCCAGGCAGGCCGGGAATAAGCCAGAGATCATCAAGGAGCAAACCGATCTGGGGAGGAGGAGAGACTGCATGGTGAATTCCTTGGGGAACCTATGTGCCAGAACCAACGGGAACCGATCGGAAGGCAATCGGAAGTCAATCGGGGGTCAATAACCACCCCCGATAATCTACACATCCAGATTTCGGACGTCGAGCGCGTGTTTTTCGATGAATCTCCGTCGCGGTTCGACGTGGTCCCCCATCAGTACCCGGAACATGTCATCCGCCGCCCCCACATCCGCCATCGTCACCTTGAACAGGGTTCGATTTTCCGGATCGAGCGTTGTCTCGCGCAGCTCCTCGGCATTCATTTCCCCCAGTCCTTTAAACCGCGTGATGTGCAACCCGCGCTGGCCGGCGTCTCGGATCCCGGGAAGCAGCTCTCGCAGATCTTCTAGCGGGATCTCGCTTTCGCCACGACGCAGGACATATCGTGAATCCTCCGAACCGGTCCGCTCCTGGGGGATCAGCGATTGCAGATCCAAATTCAACTCGGCCAATTCCTTCATTC
>JBJHCD010000789.1:0-3477 GCA_050485845.1 Pirellulaceae bacterium
GGTCCGCTCGAGGTGGGCGAGGTTGGGCCGACGCCGTTCGCTCCAGATCAGGAAGAGCCGATACGGTTTCGTCACTGAAGTCGGGCTGCGTCCATCCGGCCGGAGGGTCCGTGAACGCCTTGGAAATATCGTGGACGAAGGCCAACTGGCAGTTGGCGATCCGAACCACGTCTCCCGCCGAGAGGACATAGTCTCCCGTCACGCGGTTTCCACCCACCATCGTCCCGTTGCGACTCTCCAAATCGCGCAAAACCCAATTGCCATGGTTCTGGAAGACTTCCGCGTGGCAACGGCTACACCGCTCGTCCTTGATCACAATCTGATTCGTGGCCGCTCGACCAATGGTCACCGTTCGCCCCGGTATCAGACGGAACACGTCCGTCCACTTTGTCCCCTCCCGAATTACCAGGTACGCCAACATGTTCGCCGGATCCACGTTCAAACTACAACCAGTTCGCCCCAACCCCTTCAGGAGCCCCCCACCTTACCATGATACGGCGCCCGATGCGGCCACCCCGTTCCGCTTCTCGACCGAAATCCTCCGTCTCCCCCCAATCCGGCGGTCCCCACCAATTCTTCCCCGAGATTCCTCTCTGCGATTCCTCTCTCGTGATTCCTCCCCGAGGGCCCCCACCAGGACGATTCGAGCCTCCGAATTGCCATAAAGTGACTCAACCACCCAAATCAGGCCCTCCGTCCCGAGAGTTTTCTTGAATTCCGCCCCAGCGACAGCTATTCTGAAAGGGACAGCTTCTCCAATTTGACTTGAATGCCTCGCTCGAAGACCTTGCTCGAGACGTCGAAATCGGTCTTTACGACTCGTATTTTTTGTTGAAGTAGGTATTCTAGGTTGAATGGGTGTTTTGGTTTGAGTCGGTAGAGCGTCGGATGGGATGCTAATTGTTCGGACGAAAGCGCGGCGGAGGGTGCCGACGGAGTTTGGCCCCGGTGGAGAACCGGGCCGGAACCGGCCTCGCTCGCAACGCTCCATGTGGTCCATGAATCACCGTATCAGGAGTTACGTTATGTCGTATCGCTCAAGGGCCTCTTGGGGCTTGGCGGGGCTGTTGGCGATCGTGGCCATCATCGGCCCCTTCGAAAACAGGTCATTCGGACAGGGAGGCTTGTTTCGACAGAGTGCGGTGGGAGGGATTTCCATCGATGCTTCGGGGGTCGTGCAGGATCCCGACGTGCGAAGCATGCGTGGTCTGCTCGAGGAAATGCGGGCTGGTGTCCGACCTGCCGAGGGGGACTTGAATGCACCGGCCGAAATGCGAAAGATCTCGCTCCGGCAACTCGAGTTGGCGATCCAGGATTCCCTTGAGAAGGGAGAGCCGCTGAGCGAAGAGATTCAGTTCCTCGCCGGCCTTCAGCGCATCCAGTACATCCTGGTCTATCCCGAGCAGCAGGATATTGTTCTCGCGGGTCCGGGAGAGGGTTGGCGAGTGGATGAGCAGGCGAATGTCGTGGGAATCACGACGGGGAAACCGGTCTTGCGGCTGGATGACCTGCTGGTCGCTCTGCGAACCGTTCATGAAGCCCGGGAAGTCGGCATTACCTGCTCGATCGATCCGACTCCGGAAGGTATTCAGCGACTCCAGGCGGTGCTCGACCGCCAGCGTGCCCTCCGCTCCGTCAATCCAGCTCAGCTGGAACCGGTCATGAAAGAAGCGATGGGCCCGCAGGTCATTTCCTTGACCGGTATCCCGACCGACAGTCACTTTGCCCGCGTGCTCGTCTCGGCCGACTACCACATGAAGCGGCTGGCGATGAACATCGATCGGGCCCCGATTTCACGCTTCCCCAGCTATCTCGATCTAGCCAAGAACTCCGCCGAGGTCGGCAACTCGAATCCGCGATGGTGGATGGCCTGCAACTACGAGACGATTGCCCGCAGTGAAGATGGAATGGCATGGGAGCTTCGCGGCCAGGGGGTCAAGACCTTGACCGAGGACAATGTCTTCGAGGAAGGGGGCGCGATCCGAGCGAGGGGGGGCAAAACCAGCCCCATCGCCCAGAAGTGGGCTGACCTCATGACGGAGCGTTACGAGGAATTGGGAGAGAAGAATGTCATCTTCGCCGAGCTGCGTAACTTGATGGACCTCTGCGTGGTTGCCGCGATCATCGAGAAGTACAACCTTCGCAGCGAGGCCGATTGTCAGTTGAGTTTGCTGTATGATTCGCAGAGCCCGCTGGAGTTCGAGCAGTGGCATGCTCCCAAGAAGATCGCGCCGGTCTGCAGCTTCGTGCGTACTCGACGAGGCTGGGTCGTTACGACCTCCGGTGGCGTGCAAGTCGATTCATGGGGCGTTGCCGCCCAGACGACCACGGAAGTTCCGTTGGCCGACCTTCGCGACCGCGCGGGACCGTCGGGAGCCACCTGGTGGTGGAACTGATCGAACCGATTTCGATCGCGGAGTCACTCGAAGCTTCTCGAAAAACTCCATTCCGACTCTCCCCGTTCCCCTCCTGTTCCAGAAACGAATGCCGACCGAATTGTTTCGGTCGGCATTTTTTTGTCGCACTCGTCCCTCTCAGTCTCTTTCCGTCACCAGCGGGGCCGCATTTCACCACGAGGAGTCCAGCATGACGGAAGCGAGTGACCGCAAATCGCCTCGGCGAATTCTCGTCATGGAGTTTGCCACCAGCGGAGGGCTGTGTGGCCGAGCTGAGGAGCGGGCGCTGGTGGCCGAGCTATGGCAAGAAGGGGAGACGATGCGGAAGGCCCTGTCGGACGACCTCGCCGCCGCTGGTTACGAGGTGGTGGGACTGCTCGCCCCGGAGCATCCCGACTATCCCAGCCCCAGCCACCGCGACAAAACCAACCAGCTCGAATATCCCGAACGTCCCGAACGTCGCGAACAGTCTCCCCGGCCGAGTCGTCCGGCCGAGAGGATCCCGCATTCGGCAGAGGTCGAGCGTCGATCCTTGCCGCCATTGAACCCGGCTGATGACGCCAGGGACCGTTCGAGCGACGATGTGCAGCGTCTCCGCTCGGCCGTCCGCGGCGTGGATGCGACGATCTTGATTGCTCCCGAGTCGGGTGGGTTGCTGAAGCGACTGGCCGCCGCCGTTCTGGAGGCGGGAGGAAAGTTGCTTTCGCCCGGTCCCGACTTCATTGGTCTGACGACGGACAAACAGCGACTGGCCGAATACTTGGGGGCCGCCGGGATTCCGGTTCCCCAGGGAAACCTGATTCTCCCCGGTCAGCCGGTCCGCTTGCCGATCCCTCCTCCCTGGGTTGTGAAGCCTCGTGATGGAGCGGGCTCCATCGAGGTGACTCGACTGGACATCCCTCCCTCCGAGCCGGCTCGGGCGGAGGTCCGGCTCGAGGCCTACTGTCCCGGCCAGCCGGTCAGCGTGGCGGCGCTGTGATCGGCCACCACGTCGGCGGTTCTGAGCAGGCCCTGCACCACCCAGGGCTGACGTCCGATCTCGGTGACGTACCAGCCCGCCAGTACCGCCACCCAGCCCGAG
>JBJHCD010000790.1:0-3470 GCA_050485845.1 Pirellulaceae bacterium
GTCAGGGGGTCAACGAGATTGTGATGGGGATGGCCCATCGTGGCCGACTGAACGTGTTGGCCAACATCATGTCGAAACGCCCGGTCAACATTTTCTGGGAATTTCGCGACGCGAATCCACGTCTCTACCGTGGGCGAGGCGACGTAAAGTATCACTTGGGTCACAGTAGTGGCTGGACCACGGCGGAAGGTCACGAGATTCATCTCTCGCTCTGCTTCAACCCGAGTCACCTGGAGTACGTCAATCCGGTGGCCGTCGGTCGGGCTCGGGCCAAACAAGATCGTCAATCGGACAGCCGCCGCGACCAGGTAATGACGCTTCTGATTCATGGCGACGCGGCATTCGCCGGTGAGGGAGTCGTTCAGGAGACGTTGAACCTCAGTCAGTTGCGGGCTTACCGGACGGGAGGAACGCTGCACGTGGTCGTCAACAATCAGGTTGGCTTCACCACGTCGCCGGAAGAAGGGCGCAGCAGCACGTACGCCACGGACGTGGCGCGGATGCTGCAGATTCCGATCTTCCATGTCAACGGAGAGGACCCGGAAGCGGTGGCCCAGGTGGTCGACTTGGCCATGGACTTCCGGCAAAAGTTCAGCCGGGACGTGGTGATCGACATGTATTGCTTCCGCCGCTGGGGACACAACGAGGGAGACGAGCCCAGTTTTACTCAGCCGCAGCTTTATGCCGCCATCGAGCATCGGGACACGGTCCGGTACGAGTACCTGCAGCGATTGCTTTTGCTGGGTGAGGTCACGGTGGAGGAGGCCGAAAAGATTTCCCAGGAGCGCCATGATCATTTGGAGAAGGAGTTCGAACTGGCGCACAGCGGGAACTATCGCCCCCAACCACAATCGTTGGGAGGCGTCTGGGCAGGATACTGCGGCGGCGAGGAGCCGGCCGACGATGATCCACCGACGGGAGTTGATCGTGAGCAGCTTTGCCAATGGCTGGAGAAGCTGACTCAGTTCCCCGACGACTTTCATCTCCACCGCAAGCTGCAACGCTCGATGGAAAAACGCCGCGACATGGCTCGAGGCCGCTCGCCACTTGACTGGTCCGCGGCGGAAGCCCTGGCATTTGCCACGCTGGCCACCGAGGGACATCGTGTCCGCTTGACGGGTCAGGATGCCGAACGGGGGACGTTCAGCCATCGTCACGCGGTCCTGCACGACGCCGTGGACGGACACAAGTTCATGCCGCTCCAGCACCTGGACCCCGATCAGGCTCCCGTGGAAATCGCCAACAGTCCCCTGTCGGAAGCAGGGGTCCTGGGGTTTGAGTACGGTTATAGTCTCGATTGGCCCGAGGCACTGGTGGCCTGGGAGGCACAATTCGGCGACTTCTGGAACTGTGCCCAAGTGATTGTCGACCAGTTTATTGTCAGTGCCGAGGACAAATGGCGGCGGCTGAGCGGTTTGGTGATGCTGTTGCCCCATGGTTTCGAGGGACAGGGCCCCGAGCACTCGAGTGCTCGCCTGGAGCGATTTCTCCTGCTGGCCGCCGAGGACAATATCCAGATCGTCTCCCCCACCACGCCGGCTCAGATGTTTCATGTCTTGCGGCGTCAGGTAAAGCGAAAATGGCGCAAGCCGCTGGTGGTCCTGACTCCCAAGAGTCTGCTCCGCCATCCTCGAGTTGTCTCGTCGCTGGAGGAACTGGAGGCGGGACATTTTCGCCGAGTACTTCCCGACCAGGGAGGCCCCCGGCCCGAGGAGGCTCATCGCGTCCTCCTCTGCGGAGGCAAGGTGTACTACGACCTGCTCCAGGCGCGGGACGACTGGGAGCGGGACGACGTCGCGATCCTGCGACTCGAACAATTTTACCCTCTTCCCGAGTCGCAATTGCGGGCCATTCTAGCTCCTTATGGCGAGGGAACTCATGTGACGTGGGTTCAGGAGGAGCCGGAGAACATGGGGGCTTGGCGATATCTGAAGGTTCACTTCGGCGAAAGTATCTTTGGCGAGTATCCGTTTTCCGGAGTCTTCCGTCCCCCCTCCGCCAGTCCGGCGACCGGTTCCTCGCAGAGCCATAAGCTCGAGCAGCAGGACCTGATCGACGCGGCATTCAGCGATTGAGTTTTCGACACACATAAAGGTAACCTTGAGACCATCCATGGCAATCGAATTGAAAGTTCCCGAAGTTGGCGAGTCGATTCGCGAAGTGCAGATCGGGAAGTGGCATAAGAAGCCGGGCGACCATGTCAAGCGAGATGAAGACGTCGTGGAGATCGAAACCGACAAGGCCTCGGTGGAGATTCCGGCCCCCGAATCGGGTGTGATTAGCGAAATCCTCAAGCAGACCGGCGAACTGGTCCACGTCGGCGATGTCATCGGGTACATGGAGCTGAAAAGCGACTCAAGCACCGGTGGCCGAGACGGGGGAGACGGTAAGCCGACCCGCGGGGCCGATTCCCGTCAGGGCGCTTCCGCGGAGAAGTCCGCGGAGAAGTCGGCGGAGAAACAGGATTCAGACGGTTCGAAATCGAAACCAAAATCGAAATCGAAATCCAAGTCTTATTCGAAAGCAGAGAGCAAGTCCAAGTCGGGGGGCAAATCGAAATCCAAGTCGACGGGAAAGCCCGAAAAGTCCGAGTCGGCAAGTTCTGCAAATTCGGAGACCGAACAAGATTCGGACTCGACCAGGGGCTCGGACGGCCCGACGATCATCATGCCCGCGGCCAAGCGACTGTTGGCCGAACATGACCTCGATCCGGAGGAAATCTCCGCCACGGGACCGGGAGGACGATTGCTGAAGGAAGATGTTCAGCGACATCTCGCCGACTTGGAAGCTGGTTCCGAATCCACTACCGATGCCGGTTCGACATCGGGTGAGGAGCGACGAATTTCAACCTCCTCGGGTAACGGCCAGGGGACGGCGGTCAGCCCGGTCGTTGAAAGCGACCTGGAGGAAGTGGTACCGATGAGCCTCATTCGGCGGAGGATTGCCGAACGACTCGTGCAGGCCCAGCACGAAGCGGCCCTGCTGACGACCTTCAACGAAATCGATATGTCGGCGGTCATCGCCCTCCGCAAGACCTATCAGGAGTTCTTCACCAAGAAGCACGGAGTGAAGTTGGGTTTCATGTCCTTCTTCGTGAAGGGAATGATCGATGCCCTCCAGGCATTCCCCGAATTGAACGCGGAAATCCGCGACCAAAGCATCGTCTACCGCAACTACTATCACATCGGCATTGCAATCGGTGGTGGGAAAGGGCTGGTCGTGCCGGTACTTCGCCACGCGGAACGAATGAGCTTCGCGGAGATCGAAATGGGGATCGCGGACTTCGGCAATCGGGCTCGCGAGAATCGCATCAAGCCCGAAGAATTGATGGGGGGAACCTTCACCATTTCCAACGGCGGGATTTATGGCTCCCTGTTGTCGACTCCGATTGTGAATCCTCCCCAAAGCGGCGTGCTCGGCATGCATACGATCCAGGAACGCCCCGTGGCCCATCAGGGACAGGTCGTGAT
>JBJHCD010000791.1:0-3454 GCA_050485845.1 Pirellulaceae bacterium
TGGTCCTCGACTGGCTGACGCCTGACCAAACGATTCGCTCGCCCACTCACCCCCCCACGGAGAATCGGAAACCCACCGCAAGCCACTCCACGATTGAGCTTGCGGCTTATTCCGGTTCCTCCCTATCCTCCGCCCCCCCGCAGGGGGTAGAACGTGGCGGCTCGTGGGCGAGCCATCCATGAGTCCAAGGCGACCGTTGTGGTCAGTCGAGGGCGACACGCGCTGAGGAACGGGGGTTCCTCCCTGTGCTTGTGAGGAAGACTCGAATGCTCGGCCGACACCTGCTGCTCGCATTGCTGATGACCGTGACCTGCTTCACGACCCCGGGCTGCATGATGAATCGGGGAAGGCCCCCTGGCACGGTACAGCAGCAGCGTTATCAGGCCACGCTTCACGATCCCTACCCGGATGGGGACGGCGGTCCGGAAGTCGTCGGAGGACGTCCCCGAGAATTCCAGAAACCACTGGCCGAGCCGGTCCGAAATCGCTGGCTGAAGGATAGCTGGTGGAATCGCTGAACAGCGGCCCCACGCAGTCCCCTTCAGTCTGGCTTGCTCAAGCTCACCCACTCGCCCTTTAGCCAATGCGTCGGCTTGCGGGCAAGCCAACGACCGTAGCCACAAAAGGCATTGTTTTGCCGCGGACACGTGTCAGATTGCGCCAGACCTTGCGTCCGGCCGTAGATCGGCGGCAGGTCGACGGTAGGCTGGCGATCCGGTGACGGCGCCGCGGAACTGGCTCCATCATCCGAGCCCCCTGGGACCATCGAAGGGGAGGCGGTAGGATGATCAGCAGCGCGCAGTCGCCACCTCGAGTCCGTGACTTGTTTTCATGGCGGATCAGCGCCGATGACGCCGATTGCGCCGAGCCCTCGAGAGTGGTCCCCCATGAAAAAGAAGCCGAAACCCTCCACCCCACCCGATCCATCTCGGTCCGACGGCGATCTCGCCGATTCTCCTTCCGAGGAACGCCTTCAAAAGGTCCTCGCCGCGGCGGGAATCGGTAGCCGGCGACAGTGCGAGGAATTGATTCTGGAGGGGCGAGTCGAGATTGATGGCCAGGTCGTTCAGGAACTAGGGGTCAAGGTGGATCCCCGACGCCACGAGGTTCGCGTCGATGGAACGCGACTGGCCCGTCCCACGCGACGCTACTATGTAATCAACAAACCGGCTGGAGTTGTCTGCACGAATCGGGATCCTGCTGGACGAATACGATTGGTCGACCTCCTCCCCACCGACGAGAGACTCTTCTCCGTCGGACGACTCGACCGAGCCAGCGAAGGCATGATCCTGGTCACGAATGACGGTGAGTTTGCCAATCGTCTCGCCCACCCGCGCTACGGAGTGCACAAGACATACCGAGTCATCGTGGCGGGCCGTCCCGAACCGGCTCAGCTCAAGCAACTACTCGACGGCGTTCACCTCGCCGAAGGGGTTGCTCGAGCCGTTTCGGTCCGAGTCAAGAAAATGCACAAGGACAGCGCGGATTTGGAGATCGTGCTGAACGAGGGGAAGAACCGGGAAATTCGTCGCGTTCTCGCCCGCATCGGCCACAAAGTCCTTCGGCTCAAGCGAATCGCCATCGGTTCGGTCAAGCTGGCCGATCTCCCGACGGGGGAGTCCCGTCGCCTGACGTCGCAGGAAGTACGGACGCTGCTCGGAGAAACGGGTGCAAAATCATCAAGCCGCGGCCCCAAACCATCCCGCAAACGTTCCACCCCCAGCGGTAGCTCGACCACGAAAAAAGCCCGATCTCCCGCGTCGGATGCTCATTCCACTCGAGCCGGCACGATCCTGACATTCGACGGGGATGCCCCCCCGTCTTCAAGTCGCCCCAAAAAATCTCGCCCGGGCCAAAAGGCAACCGCTCGACGCCCCGCCGGCCGCCCAGGTTCCCGGAAAGCCGCCTCCCGAAAAGTATCGGCCGGGCAGGGGAGGGGAGGGGGACGAAGTCCCTTGTCCACCGAAAAGCCCTCATCGGGTAAACGCTCCACGCGAGGTTCCGCGCGAGGTACCCAAGGAGGTTCCCCGGCGGCAAAACCGCCCGGCAAACGAAGAACGGCCTCCGGCGGACAATCGACTCGCAAATCGGATCGGCGAGGGGGCGAAGGGGGTAGAGGAGGCGGAAAACGTCGATGAACTCGCCGGTCCACGCAGCCTACTACGCCGACTCGATGGTCCAGGAAACGGTCGAGATCCTAGAGAACATCCCTGTCGCCGAAGCCACTTTTCGGCTCCGGTTCCGCAGCCCCGCAATGGCTCAGCGAATTCTCCCCGGTCAGTTCCTGATGTTGCGACTGAGCCAGCTACAGGATCCGCTGATCGGCCGGCCGTTCGCCCTTTATGACACGCACGACAACGATCGGGGAGAGCCGGACACGGTGGACGTCGTGTACGTTGTGAAAGGGAAATTGACCACTCGCCTACAACATCTGCGGGCGGGACAACGGGTGGACGTCTGGGGTCCGCTCGGCAACGGCTTCCCCCCCGTTGCCACCGATCACCTGATCTGCGTGGCGGGAGGCATCGGACATACTCCGTTCCTCGCCCTGGGGCAGGAATACCGAGGGACGCGCCACTATGGGCCCGCTCCACGCATCGAGAATCCCGTGCCCCGGATGAGCCTTTGCTATGGGGCTCGATCCGCACCCTACCTGGCGGGAGTCGATGACTTTGAACGAGCCGGCTTTGAGCTGCATCTCTGCACGGACGATGGAACTCGAGGACGTGCCGGCCTAGTAACCGAGTCCCTGCGAGAACTTCTTCAGAACGACTCGGCCCAACATCCGGTCATCCACTGCTGCGGTCCGGAAGTCATGATGGCAGCCGTCAGTCAACTGGCGGAAGAATTCGCGGTCCCATGCTACGTCTCCCTGGAAACCCCGATGGCCTGCGGGATCGGCATTTGCTTCACCTGCGTGGCCAAGGTCCGAGACGCGAGCGGGGAGTGGGACTACAAGAGGACATGCGTGGAAGGCCCGATTTTCGCGTCCCGGAAGATAGTCTGGTAACGGTGTTTTGCGCACGGCGGAAGCGCGCTTGAAGAATCTGCTCGCGGGGAAGCCAACCAATGACGACAAGATGGCTATCACAGGGACCATCCGCTCGCGGGCGAGCCGCAGGGACGGGATTGAAGTTCGTTCCCACCCGAGTCCGAACCGGCTTACCCTGATCGCCAGTCCAGCTGGTTGCTGGTGCGCCGGTGCCATCGGCTCGTAGGCGAGCCCTGATCACAGTGCTCTCAGGGCCCTTGGGAGCCTTTAGCCCTGAGTCTCGATGGCCTTGATGCGATGAACAAGTCGGGACTTGATTCGAGCCGCCTTGTTGCGGTGAATGAGACCTCGAGTCCCCGCCCGATCCAGCTTAATCGTGGTCAGTCGGAGTTCTTCCCGAGCCTTGGCCGGATCATTCTCGGTGATCGCCGCGAGCACTCGACGAATGTGGGTCCTTAACGT
>JBJHCD010000792.1:0-3442 GCA_050485845.1 Pirellulaceae bacterium
ACTGCATCCCCTCTACCCAATCCACATCCGTCGAAAGGCCATTGACTTCCTCGACGGTGATCACGCCGTCCTTGCCGACCTTCTCCATCGCCTTGGCCAGCAATTCGCCGATCTCGCGATCGTTGTTCGAGGCGATCGAGGCGACGTTCGCCATCTCCGAGTGGTCCTTGATCTTGATGGACATCTTCCGGAGCTTTTCGGTCATGTCCTCGACCGCTTTCTCAATGCCCCGCTTCATCTGCACGGGATTGACCCCGGCAACCACCGCTCGCAAGCCCTCGTTGAAGATGGCCTCGGCCATCACCGTGGCCGTGGTCGTGCCGTCACCGGCCACGTCGCTGGTCTTGCTGGCGACTTCGCGGACCATCCGGGCGCCCATGTTCTCATAGACGTCTTCCAGATCGATCTCCTTGGCGACGGTCACTCCGTCCTTGGTGACGGTGGGGGAACCGAAGCTCTTCTGGAGAATGACGTTCCGGCCCTTCGGACCGAGCGTCACTTTCACGGCTCGAGCCAGCTTGGAGACGCCGCGGCGAATCGCCTCGCGGGCCTCCTGATCAAACGCAATCATCTTAGCCATCTGAAGTTGTCTCCTGGTTTGCAGTCATCAGCAAATCTGCTTCTCGAGCATTCGGCGGGAAACAGTTCGCTGAAAATCATGACAATAGTGGTGTCGTGTGGGGGTCAAACGGGAAAAAGCCGACGCGGCCCGGTACAAGGTCGCTCGACCAATCAGTCCGCCGATCCGAGGCAACGCCCCGGGGGGCGGACGGAAGGGGACGCCTAGTCTTCGAAAACGGCCAGGATCTCGTCCTCTCGCATCAGCAGCAGTTCCTGGTCGCCGACCTTGAACGTTTCGCCGGCGTAGCTGCTGAAGATGACGCGGTCACCCACCTTGACCTGAAGCGTCCCTCGGCTGCCGTCATCCAACAACCGACCCTCGCCGACGCTGACCACTTCGCCTCGAGCCGGCTTGTCCTTGGCCGAGTCAGGGAGGACGATCCCCCCCGCCGTTCGCTCTTCCGACGCCTCGCGCTGAACAACCACGCGATCGCCGAGTGGCTGGAGCTTGATACCTGTCTGTGCGGACTTCTTCGTGGCAGTTGCCATATGCGAATTTCCTCCGATCTTTGGTTCGCGGCCCTTCAAGGATAACCGTGTAAGACTCTCTCGATTCGACAATATCGATGGGACGAGCCGAGGCAGAGGAGCCTGCCTGCCTCGACTGTCATTTCTGCATACTTCCTGACAGATGGCCCGCACTTAAGGCAATCCGCGCGCCAATCGGCCACCGCCAGCGAAACTCAGCCGAAACTCAGCCGAAACAGATGGCAAACTCCATCAAGAAACGGAACCTCCCCGCTCTACTTTCCCCCGCGATTCCGCTGAGAGGAGACTCGGCCAAGGTGCCCGAGCCACCAAGGTACGGCTCCTTTGGGGGGGGCGCGAGAACTCGGCCAACTCGGCTCCCAGCCGGCACTCGCGCCGAGTCATCTCCGGCGGTTTGTCAAAATGGCAGTGTGCCGGACCGGCAGTGCGAGTCCCGCGGTATGTTCGCGGTGTGTTCGCGGTGTGTTCGCGGTGTGTACGCAGTAGAGGGCTCGAGGGAAGGTTCCAAGAAGATCCGAAGGAGGTTCAAAAGCGTTGTCGGGCTCTGGGCTGGAGCGAGTTATTCCGCCAGTCCGTTGCCGTCGGGAACGGCTTCGAGCA
Organism: Pirellulaceae bacterium; assembly: GCA_050485845.1. GTDB lineage: Bacteria > Planctomycetota > Planctomycetia > Pirellulales > Pirellulaceae > JBJHCD01. Next base: position 1,711 of record JBJHCD010000792.1, read on the forward strand.
GAATGGAGGTTCGGAGAGTTGTATGGGACGGCGATGAATTCAGGGGAAATGACCAGCCATGCCGATCACAGTTGCCTGCTCATGCGGCAAGAAACTAGCCGCGAAAGAAGAATATGCGGGACGCACGCTGAAGTGTCCCGGATGCGGCAAGGGGGTGAAGATTCCGAGTGCCGCCGGCAGCATGGTCGGGAAGGGGGGGGCCGCCAAACGACCCGCCGCCGCCAAGCAGCCCCTCTCCTCCGCCGCTCAACTCCTGGAGGAGGCGGGACTGGCACACCACGTCGAAGGACCGACTTGCCCGGAATGCTTCGCTCCGATTCCCGAAGAAGCGGTGCTGTGCGTGGAGTGTGGTTATAACTTCAAGCTGAAACGACGGTTGCACTCGGGAGGTAAAGCACCCGCCAAGAAGGCCCCCGCCGCCGCTCGGCCTGGCGGAAAGCCGGAAAAGGAAGAAAAGCCCAAGACCGAGGTCGACAAGACGCTAGCGAAGGCAGCCAAGGATCTGGAAAAAGAGCCGGTCGAACAGGACATGGGCTATGGGACCAAATGGGCTGCCTGGGTCTTGTTCCTGATCATGGCCGCCGGCATGGCGGCGTTTATCGCGGGAGGCATCGCGCTGGTGAACTTCATCGAAGGCCAATCGGCCGATTCAACCGACGATGTCGGATACTAGGAAATCTCTCGGGAAGGTTTTAGATTTGGTTTTGGTCTTGGTCATGGTCATGATTCGAATTCCCGTGCCTGGCTCGCCATCGGAGAACCGCTGGGCTTGGTGGGGCACCGCCGGCCGGTCTGGGATGCCCCCGCTCTTCCTCGTCCTTTTCCTGTTCCTCTTGTTAGGTTGGGGCTCGCCGGCTCCGGTAGCCGTGGGGGACGAGAGTCCGGCGAACCCCGTTGCCCAGGAGGAACCGTGGCGCGGCGAACCATTGGATCCGTCGGGAGTGCAAGGGAGTCTGCTGCTTGTTGGCGGAGGACGAATTTCCGATGCCATCTGGGAACGCTTTCGAGAATTGGCGTGCGACACGCCTCGACTGGTAGTCATTCCCACGGCCTCGGCCAATGCCTCCTCGGAATTGTCCGAGTCCGAGCGAACTCGTTGGCAGGCGCGCGGATTCTCCGATGTCACGGTTCTTCATGTGCTCGAGCAGCATGAGCCAGAGCCGCAAGTTCTCGAGCAGCAAGTTCTCGAGCAGCAAGTTCTCGAGCGGACTGGGGCGGATCCGTGGTCTCAAGCGGCGAAGATGCTGTCCGAGGCGGATGCGGTCTGGATTCAGGGGGGACGTCAGTCTCGGGTGACCGACCGTTATCTGGGGACCATGGTCGAGAAGGAACTGCGGGCCTTGTTGGATCGAGGGGGAGTGATTGGCGGAACGTCGGCCGGCGCGGCGGTCATGAGCGGTGTCATGATTGCCGGAGGAAATCCCAGGCCACGGCTGGTGGAGGGATTTGACTGGGTGCCCGACGCGATCGTGGACCAGCATTTTTCCGAGCGGGATCGTCGGTCGCGACTCGAAGCTGCCCTAGAAACTCATCCCGAACGATGGGGGATCGGCATCGACGAGGGGACGGCGGTCGTGGTTCGCTCCAGGCGGCTGGAAGTGCTGGGGAAGGGTAGCGTTACCTTGATGCTGGCTGGTTGGGAGCCGGCGTCTATGGAGAACGAGCGACTCGTCGCGGGCCAGGTCGCCGACTTGACGGCATGGCGCCGAGCGGCACGCGGGCGAACTCGGGA
>JBJHCD010000793.1:0-3441 GCA_050485845.1 Pirellulaceae bacterium
CGCCGCCAATCAAGCCAACTCGGTCTTGTTCCAAGGCATTTCGGAGCGACTGCAGGGTTTCGGGTTCCGTGTCGGCCAGCTGCTGGAGAATTTCTCCGGTCAAGAGCAGGTTTTGGGGGGAGTCGGAGGCGAGTTGTTGGCTGAGGGATGGACCGAGGGTGGTGGGGGCCAGCAGGGTGAGGTCCACGAGAAAGGCATCGACCGAGTAATAATGGTCTCGCTCTTCCCCCAAGAGGTCGAAGCAGGTGGCGAGTTGTTTTCGGGCCTCCTCGTCGTTTCCCTCCACGGCATTCCCAGCGGCCTGGACGAGGGTTTCGCGAAACCGGAACTCATCCAGGTTGCTTGCATACCTCATTTGGCGGGTGAGGAGTTCGACTTGGAGAAAGCAGTAACCGAGGGCGAGAAAGTCGGCCACCAGGTCGGGATGGGGTCGGTCGCCGAGGTCGCCGAGGGGTTCGAGGGCGGCCGCGAGCATGGCTTCCCGTTGTTGCTGGTCGACTAATGTACCCCTTCCTTCGGCGACTCGGTTTGCCAGTCCGGAGGGAATGTCATCGCGACTGATATGAGGGACGACGAGCAGGGTTTCTTCGAGAGGCGAGGGGGGATCGTCAGCTCGACGCCAGGTCGGGGCTTTGCCGGCCGAGGCGATCAAGGCGGGATGCCAGGGGGTGGTCCAGGCGGAGAGGAGGTTATCGGCTTCCATTCCCCGATGATGGACGGGGAAGTCTTCCAGGCCGTGGCAGGGAAGCAGGACACACAATTCTCGGTAGCTCATGTACAAATCCTGTCTCCGAGGAGCCCCTGGTTCCTGGTTCCGGGGAGTCTTGTCGCGGAAATCCGCCGGGGCGTCCGGGCATATCTGTCGGTCAGTCTTCGATTTAAGTCTTCTTCTATCAAACCCTTTTTAGTTGACAGTGCCAACCGGGGCTCGGTAGATTAGAAAAAGCAGCAGGAATTCGTCGGTTGACGACTCGCGAGTCCACGGTGGTTGGATTAGTGTGGAGTTGGCTGGCTGCGGATGGGGGGAAAGTCTCTGACTCCGGGAGCTTGTGGTGGGATGTTTGGGTTCCATGACGGGTTTGCGAGTCGCGGGTGCTCGTCTCCGCCAAGCTGGTTCGGTGGCGTTCGCGCCATGTAACATCGTGTGTCACCCATCAGGTCGTAGGGACGTCTCTTCTCATGGCGAAAACCAATAGCGTTTGGGGCATTGACATCGGACAGTGTGCCCTCAAGGCGATGCGCTGTACGCGGCAGGGCGACCAGATCGTGGTCGATGCCGTGGATTATATCGAATACCCGAAGATTCTCAGTCAGCCGGACGAAGCGGATCCGAAGCAGCTGGTCAAGGATGCCCTGGATTTGTTCATTTCGCGAAATGAACTGAAGGGGGACCGAATTGCGATTTCGGTTCCGGGGCAGAGTGGCTTGGCGAGGTTCTTCAAGCCCCCACCGGTGGATGCGAAGAAGATTCCCGACATCGTCCGATTCGAGGCGCGGCAGCAGATCCCGTTTGCCTTGGAAGACGTGATTTGGGACTACCAGCTGTTGGCTGGCCAGGAAGTGGATGGTTTCGCGGTGGACGCGGAAGTCGGTCTGTTCGCGATGAAGCGCGATCAGGTTTTCCGGTCCTTGGCTCCCTTCACGGCCGCCGGACTGGAACTCGATATTGTCCAGTTGGCTCCGCTCAGCATCTTCAACTTCGTCACCTACGACCTGCTTGGCGAGCGGGAGGTGGAGTACGATCCGGACAATCCGCCTCCATCGGTGGTCGTGTTGGCACTGGGGACCGAAACGACCGATCTGGTGGTGACGAATGGTTTCCGAGTTTGGCAGCGGAGTATTCCGCTGGGTGGGAATCATTTCACCAAGCAGCTGACCAAGGAGATGAAGTTAACGTTCGCCAAGGCGGAGCATTTCAAGCGGAATGCTCGTCAGGCGGAAGATCCCAAGCGGGTCTTTCAGGCGATGCGTCCGGTCTTCAACGACTTGGTGACGGAAGTTCAGCGATCGGTCAGTTACTTCCAGAACATTGACCGCAAGGCCAAGATCGAGGGGGTGGTGATTCTGGGCAACGCGGTGAAGCTGCCCGGGCTCCAGCAGTACTTGGCGAAGAATCTCGGTTACGACGTGATTCCGTTCGACGAGTTCCGCCGGTTGGAGGAGGAGACGGTTCGGTCGTCACCCGCCTACCAGGAAAACAAGCTCGCCTACGGCGTCTGTTACGGACTCTGTTTGCAGGGGCTGCAGGAAAGCAAGCTCAAGACCAACTTGATTCCGCGGGAACTGCTGGTCGAGCGATTGATTCGGGCCAAGAAACCATGGGCGGTCGCTTCCGTCTCCGCCTTGATGTTGGCCTGTGCCTTTAATTTCTTCTTCCACTACAGCGTCTGGTATCGCGTCAATGAAACGCGCGAGGTCCAAGGTGTCGCCTGGACTCAGGCCGAAAGTGCGGTCGATTCCGTGCAGAGTCTCAGCCAGGGCTATGAGCGAACGGACAAGGAGAAACTCGACCAAAAGAATTTGCTCGAACGAATCGGCAACGAAGTGGTGGGGAACGCGGACCGTCGCATTTTGTGGTTGGAATTGGTCTCCGCCATCAACCGGGGCCTACCTCGCACGCCGGGTATTGAGCCCGGCATGGTCCCCGACCCGAAGATTTTTCCTTTCCCGCAGCGGCAGGAGCTTTACATCGAGAAGATTGAAACGGAGTACTTCCGGGACTTGACGGATTGGTACACCGAAAACGCTCAGGCTCGATACGAGGAAGGCCACCGAGTCCTTTACGGTGACGACGCGGGGAATGAAGACTCCGCGGGTGAGGGCGAAGGAGGGGCCTTGGAGCCTCCGACTGGGGAGGGCTGGGTTGTGGAGCTGCAGGGATACCACTTTTTCAATGAAATTCCGGAACGTTCCGGACCTGCTCATGTGTACAATACGTTGATTCGCTATCTGGAGGAGGGAGTGGTCACGCTCCCCAATCCGAAGGCGGATGGCGAAGTGATCCAGTTCACCATGCGAGAACTGGGTGTCGGGCATCCCTTGTTGGCTCAGGAACGACCGATCAACCAGAACTTCCGAGTACCGAATCCGAACTTCAGTGCGGCGGGTGGTTATGGAGCGATGGCGGCCGGTGGTATGCCAGGGGGTATGCCGGGGGGAATGGACATGGGAATGACGCCCGGTGGTGGCATGGACATGGGAATGGGAATGATGCCCGGTGGCGGCATGGGGGGAGGCCGACGCCCGGGCGCCGGTCAACGTCCTCGTGACGGCTCGGCCGAAGGAAGCGACTCGGAAGTGAACGAAGAGGGAGAACCGCAACATTTCGTTGCTCCTCGTTACGACTTCACGGTGCAGTTTTCATGGCAGCCAACGCTCCTTTCCGAACGACTACTGGCTCGGGAAGAGGCGGAGCGACAGCGAGCCGAGGAAGAGGAGCAA
>JBJHCD010000794.1:0-2366 GCA_050485845.1 Pirellulaceae bacterium
TCCCCCGCGAACTGTTTTCGAGCGAACTGGACCACGTCATCGGCCCGTTCGGGATCGATGTGACGAGCGGCATGCCGCACCATCTCGGCGGCCGTTTCGCGGGGAACTTCATGCGAATCGAGGTAGCGGATCAGAAACTCGGCCGACTCCGGACTCGGGATGGCTTGAGCGACCACGGACAATTCCTCCGCCTCGGGTCGCGTCAGGTAGGGTTCGGCCAATTCGAACCGACTCGGCTCCCGCAACTGATTGCGAAGTGCAATTCGCAGACCATGTGCCAGTAGCCTGTCTTGTGGCTCGTTGCGGCGGGCATGTTCACCAGCTTGAAGCAGGGGAGTGACCGCTTCGTGTTCAGGATGGCAAGCCAGCGCGTCGGCCGCCGCTCGACGCACAAAAGGATCTGGATCGTTCAATCCAGCCAAGGCGAACTCCATTTGAACCGAACTCCAGTCGGGCAGTTCGGAGAGGACCTTCATCGCATGCGTCCGGACCAGTTCCGCTTCATCCTGAACGCATCGCTCCAGGGAAGCGTCATCCAACAAGTCGAGGCGATGCAGACCCCAAAGCGCGGCGGCTTGAGCATGCTCCGAGTCGGCTTGCCGCAACGTCTCCCGCAATGTGGGCCCCGCTTCCGGGCCGATGCGATCGACGATCTGCTCGAGTGCCAACTGGCGGCGAGTTTGATTGCGGTCGGAGAGTCCCAGCAGCAACTCGGGGAGTTCCGCAAGGCCGAGGTTGATATCGCCGATGACCGGCTTGCCGGGGGGCGGTACCTCCGACAAGGATGCCTGTTGTTCCCCGACATAGCGGATCCGCCATATCCGACCGCTCGTCCGATCGCGACCGGGGTGATCCAGGGGAACTTCATAGTGCCCGATGATCCGGTTGTAGAAATCAGCCACGTACAATGCGCCGTCCGGTCCCAATTGAATGTCCACCGGACGAAACCAGGGATCGGTTGTCTTGACGAAATCCTCTTCCTCGCGGCACAGGATCGTCGATCCGTGATACACCAGCGAGTTCCGGTTAACTCGGCTGGTCATCACGTTCCCGCTGAACATGTTGCAGTGATACGCTTCCGGGAATTCGTCCGCCTCATAGCAGACGACGCCCGCAATGGCCGTCGAGCCATGTAGATGCTCCATCATGGGAGGCACGAATCCCAGGCCGTCGTGCGGCTTGCCGAAACTCGGATAGTATCCCCCACGAACCAGCTGATAGATCGGCTTGCTATGACAATCGGCCGTGAAGAGATTGAACAGCGGATCCATGGCCATTCCGAATGGATTCACCTGGCCCCAGGTGAACTGCTCGATCCGGGAGCCATCCAACCGCATGCGGTACGTGTTGCCCGATTGCATGTGAATCTCGTGCCCATCGGCCCCGGCCACTCGAGTCTCATTGTTGAATCCGTGACAGGCGTACAGCCAGCCATCGAATCCTCGAGTGAACGAATTGTTCATCCCATGCGTGTCTCGCTCCCATCCCATCGGACCGACCAGTTTCGTCCGCGTGTCGGCCACGCCATCTCCCGTGGTGTCCTGTAAATTCCAGATCGAGGGAATGCTGAAGACGATCGCGCCGTTCTGATAGGGATAGATTCCGATCGGTATGTTCAAATCGTCGGCAAAGGTGGTGATCGTCTCCAGCACGCCGTCGCCCGTTCGATCCTCCAAGATCTTGATGGCGTCGCGTCCCGGACGATCCTCGGGAGCCGCATAGGGATACTCCTCGGAGCAAGTAACCCAGAGTCGGCCCCGCGCGTCGAAAGCCATGTTCATCGGCTTGAGAATATCCGGCTCGGCCGCGACCAGTTCCACCACGAATCCGGGTGGCACCTCGAATGTCTGCTGCTGTTCGGCCGGCGTGAGCGGATCGGTCGGCCGCACGTCACTGAGAAACGGATCTTCCCCCCGAACCTCTCCGGAATCCCTCTCCCATCCGCTGACCCCCAATAGACCGGTGGCCAGCAGCAGAATGATCCGGCTGTAGAACCAGGGGGAACGGGTGAAGGGAGATGGAGATTGAGTTGGAGGTTGAGCGTGAGGTTGAGGAGGGTTAAAGAGAAAGGGCGGAATAAGTCGAGGGTAGCGTGAGATGGGACGGCGGGATGGAGCTGGGGCGGAAGAGAGACGTCGGATCATGGATATTGCCGGTGGGGGGCCGAGTTGCAAGAAAAGGAAGCGTTCGCCCGGGGACGAGCAGCTTCCGTCGCGAAAGTTTTATCGAATCCCATTCAGCCTAACGGCTGGCGAGTTCTCCGGCCCGTGCCGCGCGGGCCCGCATGATCGGCGTCTCGGCCGCTGCCGGCAGCGCCTCGGACGCCACGACCGGCTCCTCTGCGCCAGGGTCCCCAGACGGGTGGG
>JBJHCD010000794.1:2376-3438 GCA_050485845.1 Pirellulaceae bacterium
AGTCTCAAGAATAGGACGCGTTCGCCGGGGGCCGAGCTGCTCCCGTCGTTAATTTTTAATCGACCCCAATTCTGCCTTCCGGCTGGCGTGGACGCCGGCCTGGGCCGCTCGCGCCGCCTCCCGCGAGTCCCGGCTCCCTCTCTGGCTCCCTTTCCGCCTCCCCCACGAATCATTCCATGGGGAACCGACCTCCTGCCACCTAAAACCCCTCTTTGGGGAAGTGAGTCTTCCGTTGTCCTCTCCCGTGCCCTGACTTTAAGCAGGACGGCATGCTCATTAAGCAGTTCGGATGGACGTCCCAAAAAACCGTCTGTAGGAAAATATTCGTAAGTTTTTTATTTGTAGTGGTTTAAGAGGAATGTGTCCGGGAAATGAGAGTCCGTGGCTGGAATCGGCACGTGAACTGCTTCTACGCAAAGGCCAGTAATAGTGAGAGTATCGATAAGCGAGTTTTCGGGGGAGAGAGTGAGGAGCATGAGCCGGAGTAGCTCGGCCCTCTCCGACTGGAACCCCTCCCAGGAGACTCGAAAGTTATCGCGATATCGAGGTGCACGGTAGCAACCGTGAGGAGGTGAGGCGAGCGGGTGGCGTCCTTGGACGCTCACCCGCTCGCTCGCTTTTTGCGTCTCCATTTTCCCGTATTCTCGGTAGTCAGCGAGGTTCCTCCTCCCCTCTTTCTCCCCGCCCGCTCGCCCACTGGCGCTGGTGTTCGAGGCGTGGCATTCCTTGTGGAAACCCTTTGCAAGCCATTGGGGTCGAGCCGCCACGCGGGAGTGGAAGCGAGAGTGAAAGTCTGTCATCTCCACTCCGGCCCATCTCGCATCGAGGCAATCCGCCCCGCACACAATCCGCGCTCGGAACTCGGACGCTCGACCAACCCAAACCCCTGTCGTGGGTGCGGGCGATGGTGGCGTCGACACCGCAGACAGCGACGGTCCGACTCGCTACCATGGGCTGAATCGGTTTCGCCTCGTCGGGAACCGTTCGGGGGGAAAGCGTTGTCTCCAGAGCTGGAGCGACTATGATTCCGCAGGATCGTGGGTCTCGAACTTGGCAATGAGA
>JBJHCD010000795.1:0-3434 GCA_050485845.1 Pirellulaceae bacterium
ACCACGCTCTGCGTCGCTTCGGCCATCCGAAGGATCGCGTCGTCAGGACGCTGGGGAGGGTCCGAGTCGTTGCTGCCTCCCCCAATCATCAGGAACGCCTTGTCGGAACGAACCTGCTCGGGCTTCACAATCACCAGCCAGTGTTGCCACACCGGTTGGTCGACGTCTTGTTCGGTCCGCCACGTCTGAGAGGTCAACTTGACGGTGAAGGTCGTTGCCGGATTTCCTTCGACGGTTCGAACCACCTCCCAAGCGTAACTGGGGTCCTCGGTCTCCACATACTCGCGGAGGGCTGCGTTTCCAGCTTGCGGTTGCTCGTCCTGAGCCGACAAGAGAGGTACCGCCAATTGGCTGCTTGAGCCGAACGAGAGAATCACGACCCAACCCAACAGCGACCAGCCGGCGGACCGGCGAGAAACTCGTGCGCGCATTCGTGGTGTTACCTTCCCAGCAGAGGTGAGTCGAAGCAACAACCGCACCCGGGCTACCCCGATCGATTCCGGAGGCGAATTGCAAGAGAAGAAAAGCCGAAGCCGAAACGTCGGAAACCGAACTCGGACACCTTGGACGGTACTCTCCGTGGCAAACGACAAATCCCGCCAGGTTCAACCGAAGCGTCCGAGTCAACTTTTCCGACGAAAGACACAGTAACCTAAAGACACAGTAATCTGGATCGAGCCGATCGTCAAAGGGGCTCCCGACGCACCCCAGGCCTCAAGGCATCAAGGTCTCAAGGTCTCAAGGCATCAAGGTCTCAAGGTCTCAAGGCATCAAGGTCTCAAGGCATCCGGCGCCTTGCGGTCGATCAGGCCAGGATTCCCCGCACGATCTCTCCATGAACATCGGTCAGGCGGTATTGCCGTCCCTGATATCGGAAGGTCAGTCGAGTGTGATCGATGCCGCAGAGATGCAGAATGGTTGCCTGCATGTCATGCACATGGACCGGATTCTCGGTCACGTTCCAAGCAAACTCATCCGTTGCCCCATACTGGCTTCCCGGCTTGACTCCTCCCCCGGCCATCCACCAACTGAAGGCTTTCCCGAAGTGATCGCGCCCTTTCGGGCTGGCGGGATCGCCTTGGCCGAAGGGGGTCCTACCAAATTCTCCACCCCAAATCACCAGCGTGTCATCGAGCATTCCCCGTTCCTTGAGGTCCTGAACCAAAGCGGCGGAGGGGGCGTCGGTGTCTCGGCACTGGACTTCGAGTTGCGTGTGCAAATTGCTGTGCTGGTCCCAACCGGAGTGCATCAGCTGAACGAAACGAACCCCTCGCTCCAAAAGGCGGCGAGCGACCAGGCAGTTGTTGGCAAACGTTCCCTTGGCCAAGGCATTGGGTCCATATCGCTCCAGCGTGGCCGCCGACTCATTGGAGAAATCGACCAACTCGGGAACACTGGACTGCATGCGGAAGGCCATTTCGTACTGAGCGATCCGAGTTTCGATTTCGGGGTCACCATATTGGGTTAGATGAGCCTGGTTCAGCTCCGCGATATCATCCAGCAGCAGTCGCCGAGAACGCTGGCTGACGCCAGGCGGATTCGCCAAGTAGGGAACCAGGTCCCCCGTGTTCCGAAAACGAACTCCCTGGTACCGGCTGGGCAGAAACCCGCTTCCCCAGTAATAGTCGAAGAACAACTGGCCACAGGTCTTCCCCTCGTCACTGGAGGTCATCACCACGAATGTCGGCAAGTTGTCCGTCTCGCTCCCCAGGCCATAAGAGAGCCAAGCCCCCATGCTGGGACGTCCGGGAATTTGTGCCCCCGTCAGGAAAAACGTAACTCCCGGGGCATGGTTCACGGCTTCCGTCTGCATGCTGCGAACCAGGCAGATGTCGTCGGCAATGGATCCGGTATGGGGCAGCATTTCGCTCAGCGCCAAGCCCGACTGGCCGTACCGCTTGAACGGACGAATGGCGGGGACGCAGGGCCACCGGCCATACCCGCTGGACATGGTGGACAACCGAGTGGTTCCGCGGACACTGTCCGGGATATCCTCGCCGGCCGTTTTGTGCATCATCGGCTTTTCGTCAAACAAGTCGACATGCGATGGGCCCCCTCCCTGCCAGAGCACGACGACCCGCTTGGCCGTTGGTGGAAAGTGTGGCAGTCCCGACAAACCTGGCTGGCCGGCACTCGCTTCTTCCGTCGAGGAAGCCTCGGCGTCACTTCCCAACAGTGCCGCCAGAGCAGCCGTTCCGATACCACTGGCCGAAGTGCTTAAAAGTTCGCGGCGAGTCAACCGGGTTAACCAGTCCGACGCAGCGTGATTCTGGATTATCTTGTGGTTCATCACTTCCTTCCTCTCTTCACCGGAAACAGGCTCCATCACTGCCGCGTGAGAGCCTCGTCGAGGTTCAATATTCCTAGACAGACCGCAGTGAGAGCCGCATGCTCCACCGAGGCAAGTCGCTCGTCTCGCGGCGATTCTCCCACGTCGAGCAACTCCTCGGCCTGTTCAGGCTCGGTCTGATAAACATCCAATTGATTCTGCAATGCCCGCCGCAGAATCTCGAGTTCGTCCGATCGAGGCGATCGACAGACAATACGGCTGAAAGCACTCTCCAATCGCTCTTCCCACGTACTCGCCTGCTGGAGACATTCTTGAGCCAGCAGACGAGCAGCTTCGACCCAGGTGGGATCGTTCAGCGTCGTCAGCGCGTGGAGGGGCGTGCTGGTGGTGGCAAGCCGCACCGTGCAAGCTTGCCGATTTGCGGAATCGAACATATTGGCTGGTTGCACGGTGCGCCGCCAGAAGGTGTAGAGACTACGCCGGTAGAGATCCCGGCCCGATGACTGGGGATAGGTGAAGTCTCGCTCCTTCGTGATGGCCAGCGCTTCCCACACTTCGCTCGGCTGGTACGGATAGACGGGAGCACCATGAATGTCCCGAACCAGGATGCCGGCCGTCGCCAGGGCCCAATCGCGAAGGATCATCGACGGCATGCGAAAGCGGGCTGCTCGCGACAACATTCGATTTCTCGGATCCAGCTCCAGTTGCCTTTCGGTCACTCGGCTGGATTGCCGATAGGTGGCACTGGTCAATATCACTCGCTGGATCTGCTTCTGACTCCACCCTTGCTCTCGAAACTCCACTGCCAGCCAATCCAGCAGTTCGCGATGAATGGGATACTCACTCTGAACGCCGAAGTCCTCGGAAGTTTGGACGAGTCCCTCGCCGAAGAAGTGCTGCCAAATCCGATTGACTCTGACCCGCGCCGTCAGCGGATGTTCGGCCGACACCAGCCATTCGGCCAGACCCAGCCGGTCACGTGATGCCTCCTCGGGCAAAGAGGGTAAAAAGGCAGGCGTGTCGAACGAAACCTTCTCGGTCGGCTGCAAATATTCTCCTCGATCCAACACGGCGGTTTCCCGAGGTTGATCGTCGCTCATGATCATGACCCTCGGAATCTGATCCGCCCGGTAAGAGGCCAAGT
>JBJHCD010000796.1:0-3429 GCA_050485845.1 Pirellulaceae bacterium
GAACTCTTCCAAGAGGTCGCGTGACCAGATCAGGCTCCCATCGGCCCCATCGAGACACCGCAGCACGCCGGTTGCCCCGAGTGCCAACACCCGCCCCTCATGGATCGTCGGCGTGGAGCGTGGTCCGACACCACCCAGGGTCGTTTCATGCCGAGCTTGAATTCGATGTCCCCACTGCAGTTCCCCCGTGTCGGCCCGATAGCAACTAACCCATTCCTCCTCCCCCCGCTGTTCCATGGTCACCGCATGGCCGTTGACGGCGGCGAATCCCGACCAGCCGGCGCCAATCGGCTGTTTCCAGACCATCCGCGGCGTAAAGGAACGCCAGTCCGGCTCGAGCTGGAGAGATTCGATGATCCCATTGCGGTCCGGCCCTAGGAACTGAGGAAAGTCGATGGGTGTCGTCGATATCAGATCGATGCCCCCCTGCCCCTCCGGGACCTGGCCGCCGACCATTCGCGCGTCACGAGAAGGAGTCCAGACAAAGCGGAAACTGGGGACCATGTCCCCGGTGACCTGATCGACGCGGACCACGGCGACTGCCGCCATCAGAAGGATCAATAGGAGGGCCAGTCCGACTCGGCGATAAGCAAGTGGAAATGCCGGATTCCGCAAACTCCAAGTCAGCAAGGTCCCGATGGCGACCGCGATGCCGATCAGGGCCAAGATGTTGTTCACCGCTCGGTCCCCGGTGATATCGACCGACTGCACCACGACGCTGGTGATCGCTCCCGCCAAGATCAAGATCGAGGCTGTGCGGGGGGGCCACATCGCGTCCGGGTCGGCATTGGCGACTTGTGTCGCTTCAGAATCTTCCTGCGACCAGATCGGCTCCTGCACTCCCTCGGCCTCTGGCTGCCACTTCACCGGTTCAGCATCACTCGATCCACCGTCGTCGGCGGAAGAGCCCACCGGATCGTTCGCTGCATCTGGCTCCCGATTCTCCTGTTTTGCCGACTCTCGTTCGGATTCTGACATCGTACCCATCCCATTCCCGCGGATTCGCGCAGTTTCCCGCAGATTCCCGTGGACTCTCTCTCGCCATTCGTCCTAGACACGCCCAGGCCGAATACAAATCGCCCGGCCACGGATCAACCCGTGCATCCCTAGCATTCTAGAGGGTGAAGAGCCAGGAGTCAGGCCACCCCGTTCGACAGGGGCGGTCCCAAGGGAACGAAGTCCGACGGGGAACTCGTCAGCAGCTTCATGGCGATTCGGCGGGCCACCGCTCGGGGAAGTTTCGAGCCCAATCGGCTCGAGGCGTCGGATTCAGCGACGGGATCCACTGGGCGTTGTGAGGTTGGCGGCGAATCTGGTCTCGGCGAGGAGGATGGAGCGACCGTCGGCCCAACTCTCGATCCGGAAAGGTCGACCTCGAGACGTCTGGTGATGCCGAGGAGTCGCCTTTCCCTTCCAATTCGGTTCCCTCCGCCGGTGAATTCTCACGGACGTCGTCTCCTTCGCGCTGCTCCCCCGGTCGGGCACGCGGTTCCTGCTCCCACCACCGCCGGACGGTTCGATCGCGTCCAGATTCCTTGTGGATGGAAGTGGGCCGAGCCTGTCCGAGTTGTTCCCGGAGGTGGTCTAGCGAGTCACCATGTGAATGGCGAATGAAACTGGGAGGGACGTCGATGGTGATCGTCGACATGCGAGGGTGAATGGTCGGGTCGATCTGAATATCCGTAAACGAGGCGGCTTGCACGGGATGTACCGAATTGCCGCCAACCCCCCCCTTGGGCGATGATTTGGCAGCCATTTCGGGCCGATCGGGAGCGGGGAGACCGGGGAGGTAATGCCGCGATGGTTGCGACATCGTCGGCCCTCCCGACTTCGGTTCGAATCGAGTGATCAGGGTCACTCGACGTTCATACCCTCCGACTTCGTCCCATGGCAGCCAGAAACTGTAGGATGGACCCAACTTCGATTCGCTGTAATGCTTCTCCAGGTCTTCCGTCGGGAAGACAAACTTCCGCTCGGGAATCGTCCCGGAACTGTCGGCGGCCGTTCCGTCGAACGCGTAGACGGTCAGCGTCCCTTCCACTTTGATGGGCGTGTCGGATTTGCCGTCGAAGAACATCACCCGCCCCCCGAAGCCTCGGAGCGGGGCGAGTCCCGACTGGTACATCACCGTGTCGGTCCACATCGGCGTGATCTTGTTGGGAGCCTTCGGCTCGTCCTGCTTCTTCCACCACTTCCAGCTACCCGGTGACCGGGAACTCATCAATGGCGAGCAACCCTGCCCCAACAGCAGTGCTTGCCCGAGCAGCAGGAGGATCAGCAGTCGCGTCGTCCCAGTCATCTTGGTGGTTATGTGCATCACGTGGCCGGAGAAAGCTTGTTCGAGTTGAGTAAGAAGGATTCTCGTGGGAGAGTAAGCGGGGAAAACTTTCTATCGAGTGATGTTTGGCTGGAATTCCGGTGAGGAGTTCGGCATGGCCGCGGCGGGGGAGTCGTCCGACTGTCGTGGGTCCTCCGAGGAGACTCGCGTCACGTACTCGCCCCATTGCTGCTCGAAGGCATGACCGGGGATTGGCTGTGACTCCTGCCAGGCCCCTAGCTGCCGAGCCTCCGAAGTTGAGGGGACGGGGGAGGGAGACGCGTTTTGGACGGGGAACGTGGGAGGCCTGACTCGGGCCATCCCCGTGTTGGCTTCCGCCGGGCGTCGCTCGGAAGCCTCTTCTTCCCACTGGGGCCCCCGCCACCGCCGCTGCGATTCCGGCGGTCCCAATTCCGGAAAGGTATCCTCTTGGTAGGGAAGTTCCAATTCCTCCAGGGACTGGGGATCGGGGGTCGGCACGGACTCCAAGGGAACCCCTCGAGGATTCAAGTCCGGATAGATCACCATGGTTCCGGCTTCGCAGATCGGGCAATTCTCCCGAAAACACATCCCCGTGTCGCCATGCAATTCATGGAGATCGGCCGCGCACCAGCTCATCCGCGCCGACTCGACCCGCTTGAGCTGTTCCATGTCTTCCTGGCCGCGGATCACTCGCGGAGTGAGGATGATCAGCAGTTCCGTTCGGCGGACCTGTTTCGAGTCAAAGCGAAATAATCGGCCGGCGATCGGAATATCCGAAAGGTAGGGGACGCGTTTCTCAAACGATTGGGTGCCTCGAGTGATCAAGCCCCCGAGGATGATTGTTTCTCCATCCGCCGCGCTGACCGTGGTTTGAGCTGTCGTGATGTTGACACGAGGCGAGAGGATCGGCGTTCCATCGGCGGCCACCGAGATCGGAATGCCCTCGGAAACGGGAGCGACTTCCGATTTCTCCGCGTCCACTTCCATCACCACCATTCCTTCCGGGCTGATTCGAGGGGTAACGCCGAGAATCAAACCGACGTTTTCCAAGTCCACCGTGTTCGACAGACCGATCTGGTTCACGTTCGAGCCGGTTACCCGAGGTACTCGTTGTCCTACCTGAATAAAGG
>JBJHCD010000797.1:0-3424 GCA_050485845.1 Pirellulaceae bacterium
TTGGTCGGCGGTCGTGCGGGACGGTGTCGTGCAGGACCGTGGCCGGCCCCGCCAAGGCCGTCACCGAAATGAATCGGCGACGGGTGAATGCTCCTTCATGAAGAATGGGAACCCCTGGCAATGAAACTCGAGCCACTCGGCGATAAGGTAGTTGTCAAACGCATGGATGCCGAAGAGACGACCGCTGGCGGCATCGTCCTTCCCGATAGCGCTCGCACCGCCCCCTTGCAAGGGCGGGTTCTCTCCGTGGGGGACGGTCGCCTCCTCCCGGATGGAACTCGAGTTGCTCCGCAGATTTCCGAGGGAGATCGAGTCGTCTTTCACGCCTATGCCGGCACGGATGTCAAGCTGGGTGACGATGAAATGCTGCTGCTCAGCGAAGACGATATTCTGGCCGTTCTCGAGTAGATTCGCCCCTTGGGCTCCCTCTCTCATCCTCCCTCCGCGTGCCTGCCGGCCGTTGATGAGCTACCATGGATGTAAAGGGGAGGTCGTGTCTCATGGCCTTCCCGCCTCGGCCGAGTGACGGTTCGTTCCGTCCCCGGGCCGCGAGCTGTTTTCTCCGCGAGTCGCCCCCCAAGCGGTTCCATTGGACAGTTCGGCAATTACCATGGGTACAGAAGGAGAGAGGACAATGCCAAATTTGCCTGCTCGTGACCGCACGGATCACCGACTCGGGTCCGGCCCACTCGACCTTTCCATTCGGCTGATCGGCATGAGTCTCCTGGTCCTGTTCGGAGTGGCGTGGACCAGCGGGATCGAGGTGAGAGGGGAGGAGCCGCGCGCCGAGAATCCAGGGAGTCCCCAGGAACCCGTTGAATCGGTCGAGTCCGCGGACCAAGCGAAAGACGGCTCGGAAAATCCCACGGAATCTCCGGACCAAGTACCCCAGGTCGATCGACGGCAATGGGAAGAGCTGGTCCGACGCGGCTCGGAATTCCTCATCGCCCAAGGCCAGGCGGAAGATGGTTCCTTTTCGGCCGAGGGGGGACCGGGCGTGACCGCGCTGGTCCTGACGTCACTTCTCCGGACGGGGCGTCCACCCGAGGACCCCGCCGTGGCTCGCGGCTTGAAGTACCTCGAGTCCTTCGTGCGGCCGGATGGAGGAGTCTATCGAGACGGTTCCCTCTTTGGCAATTATGAAACTTCCTTGGCGATTCTCTGTTTTGCCGAGGCGAATCGAGATGGTCGTTACGACGAATTGATTGGTCGAGCCGACGCGTATGTGAAGGGAATCCAGTGGGACGAGGGGGAGGGAGTGGATCCTTCGGACATGCGTTACGGAGGGGCCGGATACGGCACGCATGCTCGCCCCGACTTGTCGAACACGTCGTTTTTGATTGAAGCCCTGCGGGCGGCCGGGAACCCGGAGGATGATCCCGCCATTCAAGCCGCGTTGGTCTTCGTCTCGCGTTGCCAGAACCTGGAAAGCGAGCACAACACGAGCGAGTTTGCCGTGAAGAATCCGGATGGAGGCTTCTACTATACCGTGGCGGCGGGAGGGCAAAGCATGGCGGGAGAGACGCCTGCCGGAGGTCTCCGCAGCTATGGCTCGATGACCTACGCCGGTTTGAAGAGTATGATCTACGCCGGTGTCGGACCGGACGATCCCCGCGTGAAGGCAGCCTTCGAATGGGTTCAAAAGCATTATGATGTCCAATCGAACCCCGGCATGGGGAAAGCCGGCTTGTTCTACTACTATCACACCTTTGCCAAGGCTCTGGCCGCGATGGGTGTCGATGTCGTGAAGGACGAGGCGGGAAACGAGCGCGTCTGGCGAGTTGATTTGGTGAATGAGCTGACGCGGCTACAAAACCCCGATGGATCGTGGTTCAATGACAATCCCCGCTGGATGGAAGGGGATTCCAGTCTCGTTTCGGCGTATGCCCTGCTGACGCTTTCCTATTGCGAGCCCGAGTAAGGTGGCAGTAGGTTGGCAGAAGATTTGGCAGAGGTTTGTTGTTTTCTCTCCTGCGATTTCACTTGTTTTTTTCACTGATACTCGTTGATCAAGAGGTTGGAGACATTTCCATGGTCGTGTCCCACGGCAACGGTTCGGTTCCCGGAGAAACCGTTCTCCCCCGATTTTCCTGGCGAGCGAGCTACCACGCCGCGGTAATACGCCGGTGGAGGCCCCTTGCCGCTGTCATGGCGGGGCTCGCCTTCACCCTGCTGACGCCCGGGGGGAGCATGGCCGATGAACCGGCGATTGCCCAGCATGAGAACTGGGTGACTTCCGTCGCCTGGCACGGCACGACGATGGCCACCGGGGGTGGTCAGAGCCTTCAATTCCGACCCGGGGAGGTGAGGCTCTGGAACGTTGAGACCGGGGAGCTACTGGCAGAATACGAAGGAGCCACCAGCAACGTCTGGTCCGTGGCAATTTCCCCTTGTGGCCAACACTTGGTCGGCAGTGGCTACGATGGCAACATCTGGGTCTGGGATGTCGAGAGCAAGGAACTGAAGACGACGCTCGAGAAGCACTCAGGTTGGGTCCGGACCATCACCTTTTCCCCCCGCGGAAGCCAGTTGATCAGCGGAGGGGAGGATGGGACGGTTGTCGTCTGGAATACCGAGTCCTGGGAAGAAGACCGATCGCTCGAAGCCCATGAATCGGCCGTCTACCAGATCGCGTTCTCGCCCGATGGCTCCCTGCTGGCCACCGCCTCGCTCGACAAAACCGTCAAGCTCTGGGCCTGGGAAGTCGAGGAAGTTGCCGAGCCCGCCCCCTCGGAAGAAGCCAAAGAGGTAACCGAGGAGGCTGACGAAACGGAGCCGGCGACGGAAGAGACGGAAAAAGAGGAGTCGGAAGAGAAACCCGAAGAGAAACCGGCCGAGGAACCAGCCGAGGACGATGCCGACGCGGAGGAACCGGCTGAAGAGAAACCGGCCGACGAAGAGGCTACCGAAGAAGCCCCCGAGGAGACTCCCGCCGAGGAAGAGGCTACCGAGGAGGAACCGGCCGAAGAAGAAGCCACGGAGGAAGAAGCTGCCGAAGGTGAGTCGGAGGAGGCTTGCGGAGCGGAAGAAGAGGAAGCGGCCCAGGAGGAAGAAGCAGAATCCGATGAAGGCGAACCGGCGGAGGAGGAAGAACCGAAGGGGCCCGAGTTGGTGCGGTTCACGGGGCACGAGGACGCCGTCTGGACCGTCGCTTTCTCACCGGACGGAAAGCTTCTGGCCAGCGCCGGCGCCGACCGGAAGATTAAGCTCTGGACGACCGAGGGCGAGGAAGTTGCCACGCTGGAAGGGCATAAGGACTGGGTCAGTCGAGTCGCGTTTTCTCCCGATGGCTCGCTCTTGGCCAGCAGCGATTTGGGGCGGCGAGTCAAGCTGTGGAGTGTTCCGTTACGGACGGAAGTGGCCGAAATGGCAGACTTTGCCAGCAGCGTCTGGTGCGTCAGCTTCTCCCCGGATGGCCGCCTCC
>JBJHCD010000798.1:0-3413 GCA_050485845.1 Pirellulaceae bacterium
ACCTACGACAGTGCATGCCATGCCCTCCGTCACCGCCCCCCTCCAGCTGGACTAGGTCATCACCGAGCTGGAGGTAGGTGGCGCCGAACGGTGCCTGACCCGATTGGCCTGTGGTCTTCCGAGTGACGAGTTTGGTTGCCGAGTCGTGGCGTTGTCGGGCCCCCCCCAGGGCAGTCGCCAATTGGTGGATGAGTTGGCGTCCCGAGGAATCCCGGTGCGGTTTCTGGGAGGAAGCGGCATCCGATCCACTCCATCCGTCCTGTCCGGATTGCGGAGATACTGGAAGGAAAGCCCCCCCCAGGTCGTGCAGTCCTTCCTCTTTCATGCCAACGTCCTCGCCGGACTCGCCTGCCCGGCCGACATCCCCATGGCAATGGGTTTTCGAGTCGCCGACCCGAGGCCCTGGCGGATCGGTCTGGAACGTTGGGTGGCCGGCCGGAAACGGATGGGGGTCTGTGTCAGCCAGGCAGTCGCCCGCCACGTCGCTGCCTGGGGATTTCGCGACCAACAACTACACGTGATACCCAATGGAATCGATGCAGCCCACTTTCAGGAAGCCTCCCCCGCTCCACTCGCCTCAGTCGGTATCCCTGACGACCGGCCGGTCTTACTGGTCGTCAGTCGGCTGGATCCCCAGAAGGGTCTCGACTGGCTGTGCGAAATGGGGACCGCACTAACCTCCCTCGCCTCCCATCCGCACGTGGTGATTGTGGGAGAAGGCCCTCTTCGGGGTTGGTTGGCCCGGTCACTCGCGGCGAAAGGACTCGACCAACAAATCCATCTGCTCGGCTGGCGTCCCGACGTCCCTGCTCTCTTGAAGCGGTCGGAAGCTCTCCTCCTCACGTCCCGCTACGAGGGGATGCCGAACGTGGTGCTCGAAGCGATGGCGGCCGGGAAACCGGTCGTGGCCACCCAAGTCGAGGGGGTCGAGGAACTACTCGGTTCGGACCTGCATCGGCAGGCCGTCCCCTTTCGGGATTCCGCCGGTTTCGTGCAGCGAGTCGAAGCAATCCTGGGCTCGAGTGAGTTACGCAAAGATTTGTCCGAAAACAACTTGTATCGCGTTTCCAGCCGCTTCTCCCTGGCGTCGATGATCGACCAGTACGCCCACCTCTATCGCTCGATGGTCGGGACATCCTGACCGCAACATTCCACGGATTGACCTCCTGGGAACATCGCCTTGAGCCACCCTCGATGGAATCTCCCCGAGGGTCCAATTTTTCGGGTTGGGAAAAATTTTCCGGCTGCCGAAAGTCCAGAATTTCCGGGCCATTCGTGCCGGCGGCCGGTGTCCTGGTGGATTCCGGACGCCTCGCCAATGTTGACTTGGGGTCGATTGTGGGTATGCTTGGGCGGAAATGGTGATTTGTGGAGCGAAATGGTGCTTATGTTGCTGACCGGGACCTTTGCTCGCTCACTCGACGACAAGCAGCGGTTTGCCATACCCAAGCCGCTACGAGAAGGGTTTGGCGGGAGTACCGACTTGGTACTCTACTTGGCCCCCGGGACCGACAAGTCACTGGCCCTCTATTCCGAGGAGACGTTCACGCAGCTTGCCAACCAATTGGGGAATCACTCCCCCAATGCCCAGGAGACGCGAGCGTTCAGCCGATTGTTTTACGCTCAAGCACAACGAGTCGACGTGGACCGGCAGGGAAGAGTCCGATTGCCGACCGAACTGGCTCAATGGGCCGACCTGGACAAGGAAGTGATCCTGCTTGGCGTACGAGACCACTTGGAAGTTTGGAATCCCGAGCGATGGGAGAGTTACTTGGCCGAGAAGCAAGCCCAGTACGACGCTTTGGCCGAGTCCGCATTTGCGGGCCCCGGTTCGCCCCCCGCGGTTTCTAGCGACGGGCGGAATGCGAGTCACTCGGCGGACGACTCGGCAACCAGCACGGCCCCCTATCGGCCGTCGCGGCCGCGATAACGTATTTGACGGTGTCCCGATGAGGGACGTTGTTTCGACGAGGGAATTTCGAATCCGTCGCGAAAGGAAATCAAGAGAACCGCACAACTTCGCACGTCCGTCCGTTGTTCGCCTTGCGCAAATGCGTTGCCACCGTCAATTGCCTTTAGACGATGGAGTGCTTCGGCACGTGACGCTTTTGCGGGTTCGAGATCAGGACGATCTCGGCCGCGAACGGCCCTGTTGCCCGAGTTACCTTGTGTGACCCGAGCGATGGGGACGGCAGCGACCCACCCCGGGTGCAGGGACGCACCCCGGGTCGTTTGCTAGGGTCGAGGAATGGGGCGAAACTCGTTCGCCCGACGAGGATTGACCATTTCATGTGGGTACTCGGCCGGGACCGGTCGAGGTCGGTCACGATCGACTCCCCCAGCCCGATCTCCCACCACCTGGTCCCCATGAAGCGGATCCTGAAAGTTGACGAAGCCGTCGTCGAGATGCTCGTCGTCCAGGTAGTTCTCATCCAAGTGGCCATTATCCAGCAAGCTGTCGGCCGACGCGGTCCGAACCTGGCCGGGACTGGCGAAGTCGCCGCCGTCCCAAGCCGAACTCTTGACAATGGTCGGATGAAACCGAACCTGCGGACTGCGTCGTGGAGCCTCGGGAGACCCGGCTGAGTCGACGCTTTCCGCTAGGTCGCGTGATCCCCCAAACATCGTCGTCGGGGAGTTGGAAACTCGGCCATGTGAAAACCGGAAGAACACCACCGAGCAGAAGATCACCAGGAGAGTCCCCACCACGCCGAGGCCTGCCCGAATCTCTTTTCCCAACATGATCGTCTGTCCCCTTTTCCCCCAATGACTTCGACCGCCGGAGACCGATCAACTTGACGCTCGATCTTCTCGCGGAAGCGGACCGACTGCGAGCTTTCTGGCCGCTCCAAGCCCTGGACCCCACTCTTGGCATCCCCAAGAATCGGATTGCCACCGGGCAAGCCGACTATTCCGCCTGAGCGGTGGTCGTTCGGATACCCCGCGACGATCAGTGGGCCGGTTCGCTCGGAGTTGTCCGTCGGGCGAGTCGTAGTCGCGCGCTTCGGCTGCGAGGGTTTCGTCTGATCTCCGCTTCATTAGGTCGAATCGGCTTTTTCGTCAAGATCTCATAATCGGAACTACTCCGAAATGCTTGTTTCACTCGACGATCTTCCAAGGAATGAAAGCTGATTACCGCCAATCGACCACCGGGAGCCAGAACTTGAGGAAATCTTTCCAGAGCCCGTTCGAGCGACTCGAGTTCGCGATTCACGGCAATCCGCAGGGCCTGAAAGGTCCGCGTGGCGGGATGGATCTTCAGTCCGGGGGAACGAGGGACGCAGCGGCGGACCAGGTCCGCCAGTTCCCGGGCCGTGCGGATGGGGGTCTTTCGACGAACGGCCACCAGTTGGCGAGCGATTCGGCGGCTGTATCGCTCCTCGCCAAACTGGTAGATCACATCGGCCAACTCC
>JBJHCD010000799.1:0-3412 GCA_050485845.1 Pirellulaceae bacterium
ATCGGGAAGTAACTGCTCGATCTCCTCCCCGCTCATTTTGTTGTAAGTCTTCAGCGGATCGCGATTCTCCACTCGACTCCATTGCACTTCGGCCAGTTTGGTTTCCAGGTCCAGGATACGCTGAGCGATCGAGTCGGTGTCGGAGAATTCCGCCGCCTCCAGCAGATCGGCGACATAGCGGACAAAGGCCTGGCGGATCTCCAAATACCGCTGCTCGTCAACCAGATAGTAGTCTCGGTCGGGAAGGCTGGTTCCGTACTGAGTGAGATAAACGGCGTAGCGGTCGGACTGACGCGCGTCCGGGCTGACGAACAGGGCTAGCGGATTGCCGATCCCCTGCCGGTCGTTGGCCGCCATCCACTCGATCAAGGCATCGCGGGAATCAATCTGCTGCAGCTGCAGCAGTTCCTTTTGGATGGGGTCGAGCCCCAAGGCTTCCAACCGGTCGGTGTTCATAAAGGAGCGATAGAAGTCGCCGATCTTCTGTTCCTCCGACCCCGGCTCGTGATCGTCGCGATCCGCCAGCTGCTCGACCAACCGCCGCAAGGCTGCCTGGCTCTCTTCCTGCAAAACCGTGAATATCCCGTAATTCGATTGGTCGGACGGAATCTCCGTCCGCTCCAACCACTTGCCGTTCACATGAAGATAGAAGTCCTCTTGCGGCGGGATTTCCGGATCGAAGTCCTCCACCAGGATTCCAGAGACCAGCGACGGGGCCGCTTGCTCCTCGCCTCGCACAATCCGGCCAGTTGCCAGAACCAATGCCAGCGCTATCCCCATCGCCATCGCTGACCAGCAGAAGATCCCCAACAGCAGTCCTCGAGCTGGCGGGAGGGGAATCGCGGCGGCCATCGCCGTGGGACGTCGAACCGAGAAGCGCCGGCGGTGCCGAGTGTGATTGCTGATGTACTTCATCCGTAAAACTTCCATTCTGTTCCATGTAATGCGGGCCGGACCCATCCGTCGGCCCCAAAGGGGAAACGAAGCCGGATCGTGACGGCAACGGATTCGAAACGTATCCGTCTCGAATCCGAAAAAACCGTCCGGAAACGGTACCGCCATGGTAACGACTCGGCCATCGAGTCGCCATCAAGGGGTTCGAGTATTCGCTAAGAGCTGAATGACCGCTAGAGTCCGCGCCGAATTTCACTGGGGACCGGAACAAGTTCCGGCGCGAGGAAAACTTTTGGGGAGGGGATGCCGATGGTAGGTTTGCCGGCCAGGAGGGCCATCGGCGAAACCCGTCCCAGGATCCGAAAGCCGAGCCATCGTCAGCTGCGGGGTGCTTCCCCAGCGGTCTCGGGTCGCTCGATCTTCGGAAATTCGTCCCTCAATGAACGGACTGTGCTGGTCCCTCCATCAAAGGTAACATCCATCCTCGAGAGCCCGCTGTGACCAAGAAATCCTCCGACCGGTTCCCGTTGTCCATCTCGTCCTCTTCTTCCTCCTCTTCCCCCCTGGCCAACCCGAAAACCCGCTCGACGGTCCACTCGTTCCGAGTACGACTGGAACAACTTCGTTCGCGCTACTCTCGCGTGACGGGTGAGAGTTTCCGGCTGGAGCGTGTCGATCGAAATGGCCCGTCGGAACTTTATCAACTGGTGGCCGCCGACACCCCGCCGCTCGATGAGAACCACCACCTGGGGCTCGGCCCATTGCAATCTCATTCTCCGCCGATGGTCGAGCAGTTGACGGCCGCGATCAATGGTCTTCTGGACCAGTTGCATGCCACCGAAACGGCATTGTGGCGGCGGGAGGCGGAGCTGGCTGCCGGAGTTCCGGTCAGCCCTCGTCCCAACGAGTCTTCCTATCTGGCTGACCGTCTGACCGCGATCTTGCGAAGTGCCACCGAGCTGATTGGTGGCGTGGCCGCGGGGCTGTATATGTTGGACGAGGGGACGGTGGAGCTGAAGTTGCGAGCCGCCTGGAACTTGCCCGCCGATCGGCTTCTCGAGTCGGCTCGTCCCCTTCGCGGGGCGACCGCCGATCTGGAGGCACTGGTGGGCCATGCCGTGCTGATGAAGGACGCTCGGCTAGTCCCCGACTGGAAGATCCCGGAAGATTATCCCGCCGCGATCTGCGTTCCCGTTTCGTCCCCCACGACGCCGCTTGGAACCCTGTGGATTTTCTGTGACCTGCCGCGTGATTTCTCGCACCGCGAGGTCGAGATGCTGGAGATCGTGGCGGGGAGAATTGCCGCCGAACTCGAACGGGAAATGCTGTTGGTGGAGAGCTTGAAAGCTCGTGAACTGGACCGGCAGATCCACGAGGCGGGCTGTTATCAGCAGGAGCAGCGGCCCACCTTCCCACCGGTGCTGGAGGATTGGGACCTGGCGGCCTGGACCACGTCGGCCGACCAGATGACCGGCGAGTTCCATGATTGGGGTGTCTTGCCCGATGGCCGAGCGTTTCTGGCGCTGGGGAGCATGGAGAACGACTCGCTGGCCGGCACCCTGGCGACGGCCTCGGTCCACGCGGCACTGAAGGCCCACACGGCCTATCCTCATGGCGCGAGCCAGATGCTGGAGCGGATCAACGAAACGCTCTGGGCCGGTCTGTCGGAAGCCCGTTTCGCTTCGCTCTTCTACGCCATCCTGGACCCCGAGCGAGGGGAGCTGGAGTACGCCTTTGCCGGACGTGTGCAAGGTTGGATCGCAAGTCCCCGAGGTGTTCGGCCGCTGACGCAAGCTGCCCCGATGCTCGGCGTCGGCCCGGCAACTCCCTACATTCCGCAGCGGGCCCGCATGTTGGCGGGTGAATCGCTGGTGTTGGGGAGCCATGGGCTGCTGACTGGTGGCGGCCGACAGCTCGAGCCCGCTCGGCGGGATCAGCTGGTCAGCACGATGCGAGTGCGAAATGCGACAGCGGACGACTTGGTCGAGCGGCTGCGTCTGGTAGCTCGGCCACCGGGGCCGGGGAGCAACAAGCAGGGGGCCACTCTCCTGGTCGCGAAGCGGCTCGCCACGCCTTGACGTTGCCGGGAAAACGCCTAGACTTACGGTTTCCTATTGGGGCCGGGATCGAGTCGTGAACTTGTAGAGATGTCGTGAGATTCTCGAGATCTAGCCAAGTCACAACTTTGACAAGTCGCTTTCGAGCCGGAGACGTCGTCGCGTCGAGCCAATTCCGCTCGCACAAATCTGGCGACGAGTTTCTGACGGCGAGTTGCAGTGGAGCGGTTTTCTGATGGGAAGCGGGTCGCGAGCGGGTATCCGCATGCGGCAAGTCACTCGCGCGAGTGGCGGAACTGGCAGACGCGCTAGGTTGAGGGCCTAGTGGGGTAACTCCCGTGGAGGTTCGAGTCCTCTCTCGCGCACTAGGAACATGTAAATTCATACACCCTAAATTCATACACCCTAAATTCATACACTTAGACTTCAAGTCTTGAGGGGAGGTTACTCGGTGGGAACGA
>JBJHCD010000800.1:0-3401 GCA_050485845.1 Pirellulaceae bacterium
GTGGTGGTGTTGGTCGCGGCGGCGCTCGGCATGACCTGGTTCGGCTCGAACGAGCTGCGGACCGACCGCTTCGTGCAGCCCGCGAAGCTCGCGTTCGGTGAACAGGCCGAGGTCAACCTGGTCCTGGTCAACCGGGGCACCCGCAGGACGGCCCGCCTCCGGCTGGACGAACAGGTACCTCCGGCTCTGGCTTCGCCTCCCGAGGAGACGGTGCCTCCCGAGGAGACAGGGCCTCCGGCGCGGAGGTCTCTCTCCCACAGCCGATCACCAAGGCGAGCCCGCAGAAGATCATCGGCAAAAGCCACCCGGGGCAAGTCCCCTGGCGAACGGCATTCGACAGAATGGAACCCTTGCCCTCCTTCCACCTCATGAAGTAAGAGCCTCGCCGGAACTTGGAAGGGCCTCGCTGGATTCCTTCGAGTTACCCAGGTTGCGAAACAGGAGGGCAAACCCCGATACGAGGACGAGCCACAAGATAATCAAGGAGCTTCCCTCCGGCGGGAAGAGACTGGTCTGTTCGGCGGGAAGCAGAAACGAGGAAACGATCGGTACCGCTCCGCCACCGGCAAGCCCGGCGAGAAGTAGGGCACCCGCCTGATGCCGAGTCGCCGAGTCCCCGCGAACGGCGAGCGCCAGCGCGATGGGGGCCATCAACAGCACGCTGAGGGAGACATACATCAGAGTGTCTCCCAACAACATCTGATCCCCCTCGCCGAATCGCGCCAGGCTCCCTCCTTCATTCATGCTCAACCGCAACGCCAAGGCCACAAACGCAGCCAGCAACCCCGAACCGACGCCGGCGACGATCCCCACACCGGCGAACCGCTGCTCGCGACGATCGAGCGGCCAATTGGCCACCAGCAGGGGAACGGTCCCAAAAAACAGGCCGACCAGACCAAATTTGATGAGGGAAGTCTTCTGTAGGATTTCGTGATTCTTCGCCGCCAAGGCTTCCTGCTTGGCCGGGGGACTGAAGTTGTCTACCCCGATCAGTTCGGGAGGATAGGAGAACGGGATGTGCAGCAGATACAACACGGCCCACGACAATCCGGAAGCGACGAATAACGCCACTCCCCATCGAAGTCCATTGGCTTGAAGAGGCCGAGTGGGATCGGGGGTCGAGTTCGGCGGAGTCGATTCCGCGGATGAGCCGGTCGTCACTTCGGATACGGGAGAATCCTGGTCCGTCATCGCAGGGATACCATCCACAACAAGGGAAGACTACGTGACCTTGAACGGATCGCAAGAGCTATCCGCGACCCCCAAACCGCTTATTGTGGCACTTGCCACGGGCCAAGTAAAGCGAGTCTTGTGGATGCGGTATCGGTCACTGGCAAGCGGTCGAACCATGCGGCCGCACGCGTCGCTTCCCCCGGTCGTTACTCCCTGGCTCCATCCTCTTTTCTCTCGGCGGTTCCAGTCGCTTTTCTAGTTTTTCCGCCACCAGTTCCACCGTGCGAGCCGTGGAACCTTGATGCCGCTGAACGACCTGCCGCCCCCGCCGACCCCGCTCCCGCCGAAATTCTTCCGACTCGAGACAATGCCGGAGGAACGCCTCGAGTTCATCGACATTGTGCACGACCTCCACCGCATCGGCCTCCCGCAGCAGTTGGACGACATCCCGAAAATTTCGCGTATTCGGACCGAAACAGACCGCCGCCCCGAATCCGGCCGGTTCGAGCATGTTCTGCCCCCCTCGGCTCCCGAGACTCCCACCGACAAATGCCACGTCGCTGACGCCCCACCACCAACGCAGTTCACCGATCGTATCGACCAGCAATATTCGTCCCTGGGGATGGACAGGGGAATGCAGAGGGGAATGGAGAGGGGAATCAACCTGGGAATGAACAGAGCCGGCCTCCTCGTGATTCGGCGACCCACCAGAGGATTTCCGAGGGGCCGACCTGTCGCCCACTTCCGGTGCTGGAACCAGCGCCGCGGCATGAGGCTCCTCCAATCGTGTTCGCCGGTCCCACGGCCACTCGGAAGCTTCCAAGAGCGATGCCACCTCCGAAAATCGTTCCGCATGTCGAGGCGTCAGGATCATCCGCAACCGAGGAAAATGAGGCGCCAGCCGCCGAAAGGCTTCCAGCGCCACCTCTTCTTCCGGTTCCTGCGTGCTACCGGCCAGAAAGACAAAATCGGTCGGATCGATTCGAGCTAGTCGAGCAAAACGGCGTACCTGGTCCTGCCGGCGATCCCCCAACGCTCCGTCGAACTTCATCGAACCGGTCACATGTACCGACTCGTCTCGTGCTCCAAGCACCCGGAACCGCTCGGCATAAGCCGAGTTCTGGGCCGCGATCAGGTCGATCTTCCGGAGGATCGATGCGGTCACCCACCGAATCCGCCGATAGCCCTGAAAGCTCTTTTCACTGAGACGCCCATTGATGATCACCACCTTTGTCCCATGGCGGTGGGCGACGGAGATCAGATTCGGCCACAGTTCCAGCTCCGCCAGAACCAACAGCGAGGGTCGAATTCGACGATGCATCTGGCCGACGGCCCATGAGAAATCGAGTGGGCAATAGTAGACATCGGCCGAGTCGGCATAGCGACGTCGAGCGAGTTCGTAGCCGGTCCGCGTGGTGGTCGTGATCACGATCTCCCAGTCCGGAAAGCGAGCCCGGAAGTGCTGGAGAAAGGTGTCCAAGAGCATCACTTCGCCGACACTGACCGCGTGCATCCAGGCGAGGGAAGCCGATCCTTCCCGCCGTGGAACTCGCCCCGTCAACTTGACCCACCATCCCTGCCGATACTTTCCCTTGGTCAGGGCCGAGAAGATCAACCAGGGGATCAAGAGCAGGCCGGCCACGAGATAGCAACTGTTGTACAAGTAGCGCACGCCAAGCATCCTTTCCGTGACTCGCCCCGAGAATCGGCGAACCTCCGAACCTCCGAACTCCATTCCTGGCCCGGAACGGCGAGTCACTGACTCGCCACCTCCAGCACCGCTACTCGACCGGCTGCTTCTTCAAACAACAGGCCTTGTACTTCTTTCCGCTCCCACAAGGACAAGGGTCATTTCGCCCCACCCGATCTCCGACATTCCGAATGGGATCGATCTTCACATCCTGCTTTCCGGAACCATCGATCGCATCCATTTGTTCTCGAGCCATCTCGCTTGCGGTCGGAGCTTCGGCATGCGTGGCGGAGGTCTCCACCCAATTCGAGCCGACGAACCCTTCGTCGAGCGATTCCATGCGGAAAATCAAGTCGGTTACCTGGTCTCCGACCGATCGCCACATTTGTTGGTACATCCGCATCCCTTCGCGTTTGTACTCGACCTTGGGATCCATCTGGGCATACCCGGCCAGCCCGACGCTTGCCCGCAAATGGTCCATGGCCAACATGTGGTCTTTCCTGGCGGTATCGACGATAGTGAGGAGAAGCGACCGTTC
>JBJHCD010000801.1:0-3397 GCA_050485845.1 Pirellulaceae bacterium
AATTTGTTGACGGAGGCCCTGAGCCATCCGGAACGTCAGATCTTTTTGGATGAACTGGAAGCCAATATTTGGAATCGCAGCCTTACCGCCGAGCGGTTGGGAATCAACCGCACGACGCTCTATAAGAAAATGAAGCGGCTCGGCTTGAACCATCGCCGGCAATTGGCCGGCCACTAGTCCGTTTTCCCTCGAGTTTCCCTTGAGTTTCCCTTGAGTTTCCCTTGAGTTTCTCTTGAGTTTTTTCTCGAGTCTCCCTCGAGATTACCTCGAATCGGGGGTATCTTGACGACCTCGCAAGACGTTGCGAGAATCCGCAGCTTACTGACCATGCGGATATCGATCAGGATCGGACATTCATGAAAATTCACGAATATCAGGCGAAGCAGCTCTTTCGCGATGCCGGAGTGGCCGTGCTCCGCGGATCGGTCGCCGAGACCCCCGAAGAGGCCGCTCAGGTCTATCGCGACCTGGGCAGCAACTTGGCGGTCATCAAGGCCCAGATCCATGCCGGAGGACGGGGCAAGGGGACGATCCGAGGGAATGAGTCACAACGGGGCGTTCAGCTCGTTCGCTCCCCGGAAGAAACCGCTCAAGCTGCCGAGGCCCTGCTGGGCCAAACGTTGGTCACGATCCAAACCGGACCGGAAGGTCAGACGGTGCGGAAGGTCTTCATCGAGGATGGTTGTGAGATCGATCGCGAATTGTATCTCGGCATCGTGCTGGACCGAGCGGCCTCGCTCCCCGTGCTGATGGCCTCCACCGAAGGGGGCGTGGAAATTGAGAAAGTTGCGGAGGAGACTCCCGACAAGATCTTCAAGGAGCATTTCGACCCCCATGTCGGACTGCATGGCTATCAGGTCCGCAAGCTCTGCCGACGACTGGGCCTCCAGGGCCCGACGGTCCGAAGTGCCGAGAAATTCATGAAGACGCTCTGCCGACTCTACGTCCAATTGGACTGTAGCATGGCGGAGATCAATCCCTTGGTCGTCACGAAGTCGGGCGAAATGGTCGCCCTCGATGCGAAGATCACTTTCGATGACAATGCCATGTTCCGGCACGCGGATCTCGCCAAACTTCGGGACTTGGCGGAGGAGGAGCCGGCGGAGGTTCGAGCCGGCGAGGCGGGCCTGAGTTTCGTCAAGCTGGACGGCAATATCGCCTGCCTGGTCAACGGGGCGGGCCTTGCCATGTCCACCATGGACATCATCAAGCTTCATGGGGGTGAGCCGGCCAATTTCCTCGACGTCGGTGGCGGGGCGAACACCGAGCAGGTGACCGAGGCGTTTCGCATCATTCTCGATGACCCCAATGTGAAGGCGGTGCTGGTCAATATTTTCGGCGGCATCATGCAGTGCACGACGATCGCTCGAGCGTTGCTGGAAGCCTATCAGACGGTCGGATTCAACGTCCCGCTGGTGGTGCGGCTCGAGGGAACCGAGGTGGAGGAGGGACGGAAGATTCTGGCCGAAAGTGGCGTGAACATCATCACGGCCAGCGACCTGACCGATGCCGCTCAAAAAGTTGTCCAAGCCGCCTCGGGGACCTGAGCGGCAGTCGAAATTCCTCCGGCCGAGGGCAAGGATTCTGCCCCTCGTAAGTCAAATTATCCACGATCCACTTCGCCAACTCCGCCTTCAACAAGATAAAAATTCATCGCCATGAGCATTCTGGTCAATCGAGAAACACGGGTCATCTGCCAAGGAATCACGGGAAGTTCTGGACAATTCCACACCAAGGGCTGCCTGGACTACGGCACGCAGATGGTTGGTGGCGTAACGCCCGGAAAAGGGGGCCAGACGACGCTGGGGCTGCCGATTTTTGATACTGTCGAGGAGGCAGTCCAGGAAACCGGGGCGAATGCCACGATGATCTTCGTGCCGGCCCCCTTCACGGCGGACGCCATTTTGGAAGCGGTGGACGCGGGAATACCGACCATTGTCGCCATCACCGAAGGGGTTCCCGCGCTGGACATGGTGCATGTCTATGAAGTGGTGCGTCGTCGCGGCGTCACCTTGATCGGCCCCAACTGTCCGGGGGTGATAACCCCAGATGAATGCAAGATCGGCATCATGCCAGGTTACATTCATCAACGGGGCAAGGTGGGGATCATGAGCCGCAGCGGGACGCTGACCTACGAAGCGGTCTGGCAAACCAGCTCACTCGGCCTCGGCCAAACAACCTGTGTCGGGCTCGGAGGTGATCCCATCGTGGGAACGTCATTCATTGATTTGCTGAAGCTCTATGAAAGCGACCCCGAGACGGAAGCCATTCTGATGATTGGCGAGATCGGTGGGACAGCCGAGGAGGAAGCAGCCGCGTTTGCCAAGCAGCATGTCACCAAGCCGATGGCCGCCTTCATCGCCGGGCGCACTGCCCCTCCTGGAAAACGGATGGGACACGCGGGAGCCATCATTTCCGGTGGCAAGGGAACGGCGACGGAGAAGATCGCCGCGCTCGAGTCGGCGAATATTGAGGTCGCTCAGAGTCCCGCCGACATGGGCACGGCTGTTCAGAGAGCGATCCAGAAGCGGGGTTAGCGCACCTTTTTCAGCTCGGACTCGAAGCCGAAGGGGCGGGGCTGGTGTCAGGCTCGCTAAAAAGCTCCGCCCATTCGCAGCATCACGGTGCTATCGGGGCGGTATTCCCAGGAGGTCCGTTCGAATTCGAATTGCCGCCAGAAGACATACCCGACTTCCACTCTCATCCCTCCTCCCCCGTCTCGCTTGCGTTCGAAGCCCATCATGATCCGCCAGTCACGCATGGTGAGCCGATCCGTTTCATTTCCCCGCTGGACCTGCCAGGTGTCACCACCAAACTCGCCCGCGAAATAGACCCAATCATCCCACTGGCCCGGTTCGTATCCCAATCGCCAGGCAAACTTGGGGCGTGGAAAAATCACCTCGTGGCGGACATGCTCCTCGGGAGACCAGATCAGCCCCAATCCCGGCAGGACTCGCACATCCGCTCGGTTGAGGACAATCACGCCGGCCACCCACTGGACTTCATCGGGAATCATGTCCCAACGAACCAGCGCGCGCCCCGTCACTCGAATCGCCTCGCTCGTCACCTTGTCAAAATCGCTGTAGACCCCCGTGGTTACCGCGAAGATCCCTCCCCAGTGGTCGCTGAACTTGGGGAGCCACATGGTCTGTAGGTAGGCGTCATAAACCGTATTGGGCAGGGGAATGTTTGTCGGCGACTCCAGGAACGTCGTGTTGAACCCGGGGGTCACGATCAGGGGCTGTTGGACGGAAGGCCAGGGGAGGGCAACGCTCAGGGAAAGCTCCAGTTCGGTGACGCCCGTTGATCGCGACGCGCCTCGATCGAGATACGTTCCCGTGAAGGCGAGTCGCTGAAAGAAGCCTTCCTTGTAGGGTCGAATTTGCAGCGGCTGTGG
>JBJHCD010000802.1:0-3382 GCA_050485845.1 Pirellulaceae bacterium
GCAACTCACCTCGGCCATTCCCGGGGACGTCGAGCAGCTGACCGAAGAGCGGCTAGCCGAGCTGAGCCTGACAGCGGATCAAATTGAACAGTGGGCGGTCGAGATTACCTGGGAACTTCCGACGCTCTCCCCAGCCGAAGTGCTCGAGAGCCTGAAGCCACTCCTGCACGCCAAGCAAGTGATTGACCAACAGCGTCAGGAGGCATGGGCCCTGCGTCATGCCCTGCCGAAGATCGACGATGAACAGGCACGTCGGTCAGCCACGAGAAGCTACTTGGAGCTCGCCAGCCGGCTGATCGATCTCTCGGGACGCCTCCGTTATCTTCTTCACGATGCCATTGATCAGGCCTCCTTTCTGCTGGACCCCGACCCGGAGGATTTTTCCCGCCTCGTCCGTCTTGTCGCGCAGTATCGAACCCAGGTCGCGGCCTCGACGCTCGCCTACGGTCTGCTCGACCCACCTCCGGACTCGGGCGCCGTTCCATTCGACGACAAAGTCAAACTCCAGCTCCTTCAACTGGCCCAGGATTCTCGAGATCCCGAGACGGTCTTGTTTCTGGCCGAGTTTCTTCGGCAGCCAGGTGTTTCCCCCGAGTTGACCTTGAAGGGGGTCGAGGCGATTCGCTCGCTCGGACTTCCCCAAAAGCCGCGACCGGGCGATCAACCGCCGCCGGTCCCCCCCGCCACTTCCGCCGCCGAATTGCTCGAAATCTTGGCAGGCATGTCCGAGGAGTCGCTCGATTCCGACAAGAGAACGCGGCGTGCCGAGTTGACGGATTGGCTCACTCAATGCGATCAATCGGGAGCACCGGGAACGGGGTATCGCTGGGGAGAGGCCGAACTGCAAGCGGGTGATTGGCTCTTGATGCGAAACCCTTCTCCCTACAACCGCTTCACCGACCTCGGCACGGGATTGTTCACGCACGTCGGCGTGGTGGTGGAGGAAACGGACGACCAG
Source organism: Pirellulaceae bacterium (assembly GCA_050485845.1). Lineage (GTDB taxonomy): Bacteria > Planctomycetota > Planctomycetia > Pirellulales > Pirellulaceae > JBJHCD01. The sequence continues at coordinate 959 of JBJHCD010000802.1, forward strand.
GGGCATCGCCGCTGGGTCATTGTGGAGATACCAGAACGGCAGTCCCGAATTCCGGCCACCAATCTGGATCAATATCTCCAGAGAACGCTGCACTATGTCTTTCTTCGCCACAAAGACTCGGAAGTGGCGGCCACCATGGGGCGGACTGCCGCGAGCGTCATCGGCAACGAGTGCCAGTTCGATTTGACGTTTCGGACGGAGCGGGTGGCCGAGCTTCAAGGGCGACCACTGCATGGAGTTCCGATTCACACCTACTGTGCCGGACTGCTGTTGATCTGTGCCGATGCGACGTCACGTCCTCGCTCCGAATTCTTCCCGATCCCGGAACGGTCGGCTGGTCGGCAATTCCTGCAGAATCTGGAGCGACTCGGAATGTCCATCGGAGAGGGCTTTGTATCTCCCACCGGTCCCCTGTTCTCGACGCAAATGGAAATCGTGGCGGAGCGTGAGCCGATGTATGATCCGGGCCGCGAAGTGAAGGAAGCAATCTACGATCATTTCGCGGATGGCATGAGATTTCGAGAGCTTCGCCCGACTCAAGACGCCTACCAGCAGTTGCGGCAACGGATCGTCGGACTTGCCACGACTCAACCTTGGCTGCGCCGGGCGGTCGCTCGAGCGGCCAACGTCAGTGAGAAAACCGATTTGGAATCGGCGGCTCGAGCGGCGGCAGTCGTCGAAACTCTGGATGAAATTGCCGACCATGCCGTTCGGGACTTCGAACAGGCACGCATGGCCATTTTGCTTGGTGAGCGTGTTGATGCCGAGTCGCAAGGTCTAGGTCCGGAGCTAACCCAAACGGTGCTGGAACTGAGGCGAGAACATGGCAAGCTGCTCAGCGAATGGTTGGCCGGACAACTCACCCCGCGAGAATTACGGACCAGTCTGGTAGATTATTACCGCCGTCGAGGCCAAGATCAGCTTGACGAGCGGTTTTTTCCCGACCCGGAGTGAGCCGGAACGCAATGCCGAAGTTTACGCACCATATTTTTGTCTGCACGAATCGACGTGCTCCCGGTCATCGTCGCGGATGCTGCGATCCTGATGGTTCGGAGACCTTGCGCGGGGCGCTGAAGGCAGAACTAAAGAAACGGGGCCTCAAGACGCTGGTCCGAGCCAACTCGGCCGGATGCCTCGACCAATGCGAACTCGGCCCCGTCCTGGTCATCTACCCCCAAGCCATTTGGTATGGAAAGGTACAGCTCAGCGACATCCCTCGCATTGTCGAACGGACCATCGAGCGGGGGGAGGTGCTGACGGACCTGCTGCTGTCGGACGATCAACTGAACTGCCAGAACTGATCGCCCCAATCCTTCCACGAACTCATGGCGGGCGTGGGGGGCACGTAGGCGAGGCACCCCCAAGCCGCCCGCCAAGCCAACTGCCCCGTCAATGACCGTCGTGGCATGATGGAAAGTCGATTGATCGCAGGGTTTCAGGGACTTCGCCATCACCTGTTGCTTCGCCCTCGAGCAGCCAGGAGAGGTTGAAGCGAGCGACCTGGGATCCTCCCTCCGGTCCCCCTTCGAAATGCAGAAAGACCCAGCCGGAACTCGCGGTATTGGGGCGGCCGGCCGCCAGTGACGAGTAGGCGCTCCGTCCTTCGTAGACGAGGCGTTTGATGGGCCAAGTCTCTCCTCCATCAAGACTTCCCCAAACCGTGATCCGCTCGCGAGTATCCGTCGGCGTGTCAATATTGCTGTAAATCAGGATGTCGTGGTCGGGAAGCGGTAGTCGTACCAAGCCTCCCATACAGCCATAAGAATTGGACTGAATTCCATCCGGAAGTGCTTCGACAACTTCCCAATCCGTCCACGTTTCACCTCCATCCCGACTCCAGGCCGCTCGGCGCCGAGTATTCTGAGGCCGCTGATCCCAGTGGACGCGGGAATTGTAATAGAGACGACCGTCGGACAATTCCACAATGGCGGCTTCCCCCGTACCGTTCTCTGGAAAAGGATCGCTCGTTTTCCAAGTGATCCCACCGTCGTCACTGTAGATGGCATTCGTGTAATGGACGGGCAATTCGTCTCGGCTGTTCTGCTTCCCATAGTAGCGTGAGGCACGCAACAGTCGCCCGGCATGTGGGCCATGTTTCAGTGTGATGCCTCGTTCATTCATGTGCATCGACGGCAAGTTCCCGTGGCGATCGGGATCGATTCGCGTTTCGGCCTGAGCAGCCCACGTGCGGCCCTGGTCTTGACTGCGATAGATCGTCAGGGGAGCAGGGGGATGCCGCTCTTCCACGAAAACCAGGATGTCGCCCGAGGACTCGTCCACCGTGGTGCCGCCCCCATGGAACCCCGGGACGGCGATCACAATCTCTTTCCCCCATGTCGTCCCTCCATCCTCACTACGGCGAACTCGAATCTTTGAACTTCCCCAGGTGGCCAGCACGGTTCCGTCCATGGCGACCACGATGTT
>JBJHCD010000803.1:0-3377 GCA_050485845.1 Pirellulaceae bacterium
GGGCCTCGGATTCTTGCCGCCTTTTGGCTGCACGTCCACGGGTGTCGCCGAAAGTTCCAGCACGAAACAGGGGTTAAAGCCATAGAGCGTTGAGAAAGCAAGGTCTGAGATGGCGCGGTGGCCCTCGTCCATTACAACGACCGGACGGATCAGGCGCAGGGCGTTTCCCAAGGAGTCCTTTACCATCGGAAACATGCCCTGGTAGGCGTCAAGGTTGGGGGTTCTTTCGATGGCAGCTCGGTGCGCTTGCTGCTGACCCTCCGGGGGAAAGAAGCCATTCACGTCCCCCCGGTCCCGGAACATTTTAAGGGCTTCCTGTGTCTGACGATTGGCAGATTGCAGCATCAGCAGCATGATGCAGAGCTGGGATTCTACGTCGCGGGCGTCGAGCCGGTCGCCCTTCTCCATGATCTTCACCTTGCCCGCTGCCGCACGGTCCAACGCCTGACGATAAGGGTGTTGGCGATCCTTGAGGTGTTTGAGCGTCTGGGAGTAGATCGCCTCGTTTGGGACGATCCAAAGCACGAATCCGGTATTGCGGTCGAGATAGCGCCCCATGATCCGTGACACGCTGGAGACTGCCAACCAGGTCTTGCCGCCACCAGTAGGGATTTTCAGAACTGCGTTGGGCACTGGTCTCCCGCAACCGTCTGTGCGTTCGGAAAACGGTATGTTGGAGCGGGACTGCGGCAGCTTGCTCACCTCCTTCATCGCTTCCCAAGCCAGTCGGGTGAAGTCCGGTGTAACAAGCTCCAGATCGGGGTCCTGCGCGGCCAACGCCGTCACCTTGTCGGCCCTGATCTTCTTGTCCTTCAGCAGATCGAGATATGCGTCAAGAGTGTCGAGCACTCGGTCCTGGTAGTCGAGCTGTCGGAACATGCATCAGCTCCGATCAATACGGTAGAGCGCGAAGGGCAACGGCACGAATTCGACTGGCAGGTTTTGCTCGGAAAGCATCTTCTGCGACACAAAGCGGGCCGGCGCGAACACCAAATGGCGTTCATCGGGAAAGGCTGCTGCGAAAGACTTGGCGCGGGAAAGTGTCAAGGCAGCTTCGGGTGTCTTAAGCCAATCAAGATCGGGTTTGTAGATCAACCAAATACGCCGACCATTGGCCTCGCCGAGATAGAATTCGTTTTCGCGCAGGGAGGTGACATCGAGCGCCTTGCTTGTCGCCATATGGAACAACGCCGCGCCAATCCCGGCGAAGGAGGGAAGAGATTCGCCAGTTAACACTTTGTCCAGTTCGACAGGTGCGCCCAAGGTGCAGTAGGTAAAGCTACCGCCAAGCCCTTTGACTTTTTCGGTCACGACCCTCTCGCCGGTGACGATAAGCTCGCCTCCTTTTACCTGTTTCGTAATGCGATCAAATTCATGACCATGGAGATTCTCGAGTGCCTCAACGGACCGCTGGAGTGCGTCGCCCTTTTGAATTTTTGACCATGTTATATTCTCACGAAGAAGATGGCGAGTTTGCTTGCCTTTGAAGCTGTATCCATTGATCACACGTCGAACACGTTCAGCCGTCATGTCATCGGCATAGTCTTCCATCTCGACAGCAATGAAGCGTCGGCTACCGCCATCATCGCTGTTGGCCGACAGAACAGCGTGCGCCGTCGAACCCGAGCCAGCGAATGAGTCCAGAACTAGGAGGTCTTTTCTCTCAAAACAGGAGAGGATAAACTTCACCAGTTCGATTGGCTTTGGAAACGGGAACTCTGCGCTTGGCATGACTTCGCCGAACGTCTTCGTTCCGTTATTGGTAAAGTATCCTCCCGAGATGACCGACGACACGTTCGTCCTGGCATCCAGTTCTGATAGAAAAGCCTTCCTTCGGGGACGACCCTGCTTGCTGTCAGGCCAAATTATACGGCGCTCCTCGATCAACCGTTCCATCGTCGACGGTTCGAATCGCCAGCCCTTCTTCGGACACCCATAGTTCGTGTCGGTATCCGGATCGATCAAGTCATAATGGAGATTGGGGCGCTTATCTTTGGTGGCGAGGCCAACCATGTTGGCGCTGGCCCACGGCCCACGGTTGTCGCCATCAGGATTCGAATAGTCGTTCGCGGAACGCAATTCTCCATCAAGCGCGCTGCCGTAGATCAACACGAATTCGTGGTCGTTTGAGAGACCATCTTCGTTGCGGTTGTCTTTGTTGTTTCGCGATTTCCAAATGAATTCGCCGATATAGCGATCGTCGCCGAACACCTCATCGCACATCAGTTTCAATCGAGCATATTCGATGGAGTTTATCGAAATGAAGATCAACCCCTCCGGCGAAAGAAGCTCATTCAACAGGCGCAAGCGAGGCCACATCATGGCACACCATTTGTCGTGCCGCAGCCCATCATCCAGCGCTATAGGGTTCTGCGAGAACCACTCCTGGATCATTGGAGAACTAACGTCGTCCTTGTATGCCCATTCTTTGTTTCCGGTATTGTAGGGTGGATCAATGTAAATGCAGTCAACCTTGCCGGCGTAAAGCGGTAGCAGTGCTTTGAGGGCATGGAGATTGTCGCCGTGGAGTATCAGGTTACCATCCAACGTAACCGGTCCAATTCCCTTGCCCGCCTCTGGAACGAGCGGCCGGAAGGGGACTGCGAGGTGGTGGTTGTAAACGAACTCCTTGCCCTTGAACGTTAGCTCCGTCATCGCCGCCCCACCTTCGAATCGTATTGTCCCGTTTGTCGGCGATTTAATGAGCAAGTTCCTACCAGCGCAAGGATCGTGGCTTGAACCGATACGTAACACTTGGGAAAACCCAACTCCGACAAAGCCAGGATTGTGGTCGGCAATCGCAATCCTTTTCCTGGCGTTGTTGTAACCCACCATCGATTGTTGCTGCTCAGCCGCCAGGCTTCATTAAGGCAGACGCCGCTGATGTAGGCACGGTCGCTGTATCGAATTGCAACCTTTCGCTTTGTCTGGATGACGATCTCCGACGCTTAGGCGTCAGTCTCTGTCACCCGAGCGATTGGAGCGAGCTGCGGCTCCTATTGGTGAAGCGCCGACTTGACCAATGCGTTCCTCGAATGCGCGCCGATCAGGGTCCCGAGCCCACACGGCATCTGCGCCCAGTTCTACTGCCAACATGTCCAGCGCGTTGAGGTGACGAAGCCCTTTGTCGAGCAACCTCAATCCGGATCTCGTTGGGGACCAGTGCCCACCTGGATAGAAGAGATTAGACTCAACGTATGCCTCCACTCTATCGATGGCCTTTCGGACATGCAGAGGTTTAAGGGACAGGCGGGTGCAGAATGCTTCCATTGATTCATTGGGATCATTGCCAGCCTTACTCTCCAGGAGACGGATAACGATCCAGAATTCATCGATGCTTGGTGTTGCCGAAGGATTATGGTGTGTCGGTTCTGGAG
>JBJHCD010000804.1:0-3374 GCA_050485845.1 Pirellulaceae bacterium
CTCTTTATCCTTGCTCTTCTTCTTGGCCATTCGGACCTCCCGTGGTGAAGTGACAAACACTTCAAGCTACCACCCGGCCCAAGACGCCACGGATGCAACGCTCACGCTGATTTGGGCCTTCGATGCATTAAGCACGGTCGGCAAGCGGCGAAGCTGGTGGGGGCTATTGGGAAGTGGAGGCCAAATGGTTGTGGTTCTGGTGGTGGCAATCGTCTTGGTCAATCTAGGTTACGCATTTGAGGAGACCTGGAAGCCCTTTCCTTCAGTTCGCTCCAGTGCCGATATGGAAGGGGGACCGCGGTTGACAATTCCCAATTGGCTTGAGAAGACCCCCATCCCGCTGCCGGCCAATTACTTACGCGGGTTCCGGGACGCACATTCGGTCATGGTGTCGGATAGCATCTCATTCTTGCGAGGCGAGTGGAGGAATCGAGGCTGGTGGTACTACTACCTCTACGGACTAACCGTCAAGGTGCCACTCGGTACGCTCGTCCTCATCGGCCTGGCACTCTGGGTGATACCACACACCGGCATGGCATGGCGTGACGCGCTCCTCGTCTTGACCCCGGCTGCAATTCTTGCCGGCGCTATCAGCTCGCTGCATGGGCTGAGCCATCATTTTCGCTACTTCCTCCCAGTGATCCCGTTCGTTGTCGTCTGGGTGGCAACATCTAGTCTCTGGATTGGCAGAGAAGTTCGCTGGGGGAAGTGGGGAGTTGTGGGATGCGTGACGGCAACCGTCATCAGCACGATGTGGCAGTTTCCGCACACGCTATCCTACTACAATGAACTCGCCGGAGGACCATCGCGTGGACACCGGCATCTCGTCGACAGCTCGCTCGATTGGGGCCAGGACCTCTATCTACTTCGGCGCTGGCTACAGCTCCATCCCGAAACTACCCCACTGAAACTCGTGTACTTCGGAAGTTTGGCTCCGCAGTTGGTGGACGTCGAGTTCGATTATCCCTCCCCGGGGCCATTGGTCGGCGCCCCCTCGCGGAACCATGAGGTGACGGACCATTGGCGGCCTGAGGCCGGCTGGTACGCACTCAGCGCGAATCTCGTCTGCGGCAAACCCTCTACATCAGTCACGAGTGACGGCAATGTCGGCTGGTGTCCGCAGGATACGTTTGCCTTCTTTCAGCTCTTGGAGCCTGAAGTCGTCCTGGGACGTTCGATCTGGATCTATCATGTTCGCGAGGAACAGGCGACCGAACTGAGCCGCCGATTTGGCTGGGGAGTGCACCGGTAGATTCCGCAAACTGGGTGGAGGATGACCGATGCATGCGACCGGCAACCGGCGGGCCGCTGTCCGCACATTGACTCAGGCGCGCTCTCCAAGCAGTGGCGCGAACGGGACGCCGAAATTCAGGCGGCCAACGGGACGACGGACCTGGCGGTCTGACGCCTGGAAAGAAAACGCCGCCCGGCGTTCGACTGAGAGCAGGCCTCGGGCAGGGCGAGCCCACCCCTGCACGGCAACCAACGAAAAAAAAGCTCGACCACCCGCAGGGAATGTCCCTCAGGGTAATCGAGCTCGCGTCGTTCAAGCGAGAAAGTCAGTTGGCCCCCTCGCTCGCCTTGAAATTATCCGCTCGTCCGAGTTCCTTCATGAACTCCTTTTCGACGCAGATCCTTTTCGACACACTCGTCCGTGAGCGTCCCGCTCGGCCCCAGGCGAAGAGAAAAGGCTTTTCCTCTGAAGACCGAGTGAATGACATTAGTGAAAATCGGATCGGAGCGGGTCAGTCGTTGCCGAATTCCTCGAAAATCCAGGAATTTTCCGGACAAGGCTCACCGAATGGGTCGTTCGGTTCCGCACAGTCGGCAAAGTCGTCTTGTCACGGATGTTTTCGGATGGTTCCGGATGGCTCCGGATCATTCCGCTCGCTAACTGGCCATCCCGACCACTCCGGGCTCGGTTTGCGAAACCTCCATGGCCAGCACCTCTTCCGCCAGGTCCGCATAATCCTGAGCCCCATTGGAGCCGGGGGCGTAATGAAAAATGGATTGGCCGAAACTGGGGGCTTCCGCAAGCCGAATGTTGCGGCGAATCCGAGTTTCAAAAGCACAGGCGCCGGCCCAAGCCGCACTCGCCCCCGCTCGATGCCCGAAAAACTCATCCACGTCCGCGCTGACTTCGGCGGCCAGTCGAGTTCCCGAGTCGTACATGCAGAGCACCACGCCGGTCAACCGGAGGCCATGATTCAGCCGCTTGCCGATCAGCTCCACGGTCCGCAGCAGTTTGCTCAGCCCATGCAGAGCCAGGAAATGGGGCTGCAAGGGAAGAAAGACTTCTCGCACGGCGGTCAAGGCATTCAGAGTCAGTACGCCGAGCGAAGGAGGACAATCCAGGATGAGATAATCGAACTGGCCACCATCCTGGGCCAGCTTATCCCGGAGAATCACCTCGCGACCCACTTCTCCAGCCAGTTCCAGTTCGGCGGCGGCCAAGTTCAAATGAGCCGGAACGACCCACAAATTCTCAGATACCTCCCGCCGCACCTGCTCAATCGTCGTCTCGGCCGTCAAAATGTCGTAGGTGGAGAGTTCCTCCTCCTCGAGCGCCACGCCCAGGTGGAGCGAGGCATGGGCTTGGGGGTCGAGATCCACCAGACAGACCCGCTGTCCGGCCTGCGCCAGGGCCGCCGATAGATTCACGGCGGTCGTTGTCTTCCCGACGCCCCCTTTCTGGTTGATAATGGCGATGGACCGCATCTCTGGGAACTCCTTTTCCGCAAACGTCGGTGACCAGGTCGGACAACTTGTAACTCACTTGCAATGCAATCGACGGGGGCCGATTATAACGGAACTCCCCACCGGCCGACCAGACGAAATCCTGGACAGCAATTTGGCCCCTTGGAGGGTGGTCGATCACCAGCATGAACCAGGATCGCGCCAGCCGATATCCATTCTAGTGGCCAATCGAGTGGCGACACGAATACGCCAGCCGTGGGGGGCTTACGGGAGCCGGGGAGGATTTAGAGAATATCGATGCAACAGTTCATTACAGAACGATACATGAGGACACGAATCACATGCGGCAGGGTTGGGGGAAGAACGAGTGAGGGTAATCATTGAGAAGGATGCCGAGCAGGTGGGGCTGCGGGCGGCCCAATTTCTGGCGACGGCGGTGCGGAAGAACCCCGAGGCCGTGCTGGGGTTGGCGACCGGCGGGACCCCGCTGGGAACCTATCGCGAGCTGATTCGCCAGCATCGCGAGGAAGGGCTCGACTTCTCCCAGATCACCACGTTCAATTTGGACGAGTACGTTGGTTTGGGGCCGGCTCATCCCGGAAGCTATCGGCATTTCATGCAGGAAAACCTGTTTGACCATATCAATGTTCGGCCCGCGCGGACTCATGTTCCCGATG
>JBJHCD010000805.1:0-3371 GCA_050485845.1 Pirellulaceae bacterium
CGAGGCCGCCCTGCTGCATGATATCGGCAAGGGGATCGATCCGAGTGACCATGTCGGTTCTGGATTGATCGCGCTGGGGGATTTCATCACGCCGCGAACGCGGTGGCTGATTGAACATCACATGCACGGCCAAGCTCTCCTGGATGGGACGCTTGGCGCGCGAGCCCGCCGGCGTCTCCAGCAGCATGAGAGCTACGAAGAGCTATTGCTACTGGCGGAATGTGACCGCGACGGGCGACAAGTCGGCGTGATGACATCCGACTTGGACGAGGCGCTGGACTACCTCCGCGACCTGGAACAGACCTTCGGAATCGGTTAGCGGCCGACCCGCGCCAACACGGTTTCGAGAGTCTGTCGCAAGACCATGCCACTGCGTCGAAGCGATTGCACTTCCTTCGGCCAGAGATCAATCTCCAGCCGATCGACGACCCCCACGCGGCCCACCAGCGTGGGAACCGACAAGGCCACGTTCTGGATGTCGTAGCAACCTTCCTGCACCGTGGAAACCGGCAGGATCCGGTTCTGATCCAAGGCGATCGCCTCGATCACGTCTCGGATCGCGATGCCGACGGCAAACCCGGCTCCTCCCTTTTTGGAAATCACCTCGGCGCCGGAGCCCTTGGTCCGCTGAAAGATTTCGTTGGCGACTTGATTGTTCCAGCCGGGGAACTTCTCGAGTGGCATGGAACCGACACAAGCACTCGACCAGATCGGCACCATGCTATCACCATGCTCACCCAGAATCGTCGCGGCAACCTGAGTGGGAGGAAGCTGCATTCGCTGCGCGATCAGGCTGCGAAAACGGATCGTGTCCAGTTGTGTTCCCAGTCCGATCACCTGCCGAAGGGGGAGCTTCAGGCGTTGAGCGGCCAGGTAGGTCAAGATATCGACCGGGTTGGAGACAACCAGCACGATGGCCGACGGTTTGACTCCCGCCTTGGCGATGTCCCCCAGAATCGAGAGAAACAGGTCCGTGTTCCGGTTGATCAGGTCGAGCCGACTTTCATCCGGCTTGCGTCGCAGGCCTGCCGTAATGCAGATTACGTCGCTGGTCGGGATATGCTCGTATCCGCCCGATGTGATCAGTTGGTCCGCCGTGCTCGGACCGCCGTGCAGCAGGTCCAAGGCTTGGCCCGCCGCCGCGTCGGGATTGACATCCAACATGGCGATCTCGCGCACCACGCCGCCACATTGCAGGGCGAATCCGGTACTCGATCCCACCAGGCCCCCACCGCCGATAATGCTGACTTTCATCGTATGATCTCTACTTGCTCGCGAATGCGTCGATCGATTTCGATTGGAATGGTTGGTCCGTTGTCCCTCTGTGTCCGATGACTCACCGGAACGAAGGAGCAAAACCGCACGTTTTTTTAGGAGCACTTCACTAGGAAGTGCGCGACCCCAATTGGGCAAGGACCTGGTTGGTGATCATTTGGACCAAGGCTTCCGTGGCGTCTCCGTTTGCCCCACCGCCGCTCGGCTGCGTGGCTGCTGATGGTGAAGCTGCCGGCTGAGTTGCAGCCGTCGCCTTGGCGGCGATTCCCATGACGGGAGGAGCCTCAAACGCCTTCCGCTCGACACCGGTCTCTGTCCAGCTATCGCGGAAGATGTCATTCGCGCAGATGTCGCAGTCCTTGTACTCCTCGGTGTTTCGCGGATCGGCGAAACCCCACTTGTCTTTCAGAGCCAGCAGTTCCCGCTCTTTCTCTTCCGAGAAATAGTGCACTCGGCCCAAAGACTTCGCCAGGATGAGAATCCGGCAGTAGGCGTCCAGGATTTCCGTCCACCAGTAAGCTCGCTCCACATCCTCGCCGTAGCTGACCGTGCCGTGGTTTGCCAGGATGATCACATTCGTCCGATCGACGAACGGACGAATCGTGTCCGCGAAATCCTGGCCTCCCGGAGTCTCGTACTTGGTGATCGGAATATCACCCAAAAAGACCTCGACCTCGGGGAGAATGCACTGAGGGATCGGTTCCCGAGCGACGGCGAAAGCCGTGGCATGAGGAGGATGGCAATGGACGACGCTCTTGATCTCCGGCCGCTGCCGATAGATCTCCAGGTGAAGGAGTGCCTCGCTGGATCGCTTTTTGCGGCCTGCTATTTGTTTGCCCGTCATGTCGATCGTGCAAATGTCATCCGGCTTCAGAAACCCCTTGGAATGCATGGTGGGGGTGCAGAGTATTTCATTCTCGCCGGTTCGCACGGTGATGTTGCCGTCGTTGGCGGCCGCGAACCCCTTGTTGTAAATGCGGCGTCCGATCTCACATATGTCTTGTTTGATTTTATGAGTATTGATCATGAAAGTACCTTTGGATGCTGTGGTGACTGAGATGTGTTTTTGACGTGGCTAATTTGCGAAGTGGCGAAACGGCAATGTGGCGAAACGGCGTTGGACGTGTGATTTAGCGAGGATTTTTCCGTGCGGACTCTTTTGCGGGGACTATTCCACGTGGATGTCGTCCAGAATGGCCGCGTTGTAACAATCCACGGGCTTCAACTGGGGGCGAAACGGCTGAGCGGCTTCTCCTCCTTCACTGATGGCAATTCGCGATCCGATTCCGGCGCCATGGTCGTCCCATGCCACCAGGGGCTCGGCCTCCGCGGGTTCCTCCTCCCGCAGGTTTGCCAAGGAAAGTGGAACGGCCAACTTCAGCGAGGCTCCTCGAAATGAATCGTGGCAGCGGCTGAGCGTTACTTTTCCAATGACTTCCGCGATCCGCATGACGGGTTACCTCGATCGGTTCGGCATGTTCGATAGGTTCGAGTCGTCCCGGGCCTGGGCCGAGTTGGGCCAATGACGAAGATAGATTCTCAAGGCATGCAAAATCTCCGAGAAAGGCTGACGGCCCAGGTCGAATACCAGGACATTCGGCCGAGCCTCCTGGATCATTTGCACGACGTGCGCGGCATGAGAGACAACGACCGCGCAAGCTTCCCGATGGCGATTGAAGTCACAGCAGCAGCGGTAAGGTGTTTGGGAGAGGAGGATCGCTCGAGTTGACTCGTCCCGCAAAGAGGCCAACTTGCCGGACAGGGAGTCGGGCGTAGTGGACGTGATCGAATCGTCCGAGCTACCGGGCCCAGAGTCGAGGGCGACCGCAACTTGGAGCGTGCTGGAGTTCAATTGCTTGGCCAGCAGGCTCGCCAACTCCCGCTGCCGCGAACCAGCTTGTCCCCACACCAGCAGGCGACGAGTTGCCTTGGTCTGGTTCGCGGTGGGAGCTGTGTCGCGAACGGTCCAGCGAATCCCGCGCTGCTTCAGTTCATCCCTCACCAGAGGAGAGACAATGACTCGCGGCGGAAAGGTGACGTGGGAGTATCCGTCCAGTTGCGAGGCCAGCCGAGTCCAGGTGACCAGCGGCTGATCC
>JBJHCD010000806.1:0-3370 GCA_050485845.1 Pirellulaceae bacterium
CGCCTACTCCCAGCTTGTCAGTACCTCCCGCTGCGTCACGGGATACCAGTCGTCAATCTTCCGGACCAATTCAGCGACCACCTCCGGATGCTCTCGCGCCACATTCTGTTGTTCATGCGGATCGTCCAGTAAGTCGAACAACTGCGGACGCCGCTCGGTCCTCGGGTGCGTGGATCCGTAGCGATTCACCTCGCCATCGTAGGTAAGCAGCAATTTCCAGCGTCCGGCGATGCACCAGCGAAACAGCAACGAGGCCTCGGGATCGTGGATGTCGGCGATGTCATGGGCGAATGTTTCACCAAAGATCGCCTCTCGCTCGATCGGTGCCTGCTGCTTCAGGGAAGCGAGTAGATTGAGCCCAGGAAGCCCTTCGGGAATCCGGGCGCCTGCCGCGGCCAGCAGAGTCGGAACCAAATCAATGCTGCTGACGACTTCCGGACGCTCTCCCGTCGAAAGCGACTCGGGCCAGGAAAAGAGAATCGGAGTACGAACGCCCCCTTCATACGGCGTCTGCTTGGAGCGAGGAGCATAACCGGGACTTTCGGGGTCCTGAATCCACCCGTTGTCGGTCACGTAGATCACCAGCGTGTTGTCTCGCACTTCACGCTGCTCGAGCATCTCCATTAGCTCGCCACACGTCTCGTCGAACCACTCACACATCGCAAAATACTTGGCCACCGTCAGCGGGCGGTCCTCAGTTCGGTATTTCTCCAGCAAACGTTCCGGTGGGTTATGGGGAGTATGGGGGAGAAAAGGAGCGTACCAGACGAAGAAGGGGCGGTCCCGCGAAACCGCTTCGTCCAAGAACTCTCGAATCGGTTCCATTCCCTCGCGGCCGATCTTCAGCCCATCGTCACCATGCCGGCCCCCCGGCTCGGGAAATCCTCGCGTCATGCCATGCGTAAATCCTCCCCGACGATAGTTTCCCTCCCACCATTTTCCGCTCTGATGACTCAGATAGCCTCGCTCGGCCAGCAGCGTGGGGACCGTCTCCAGCCGATCAATAAACGAAATCAACTCGGCGCGGCGTTCTCTTTCTTCGGGAGTACCAGGGCGAGCATATTTGGGAGACGGATCGTTCCCCGTAACGCCATGCTTGTGGGCGTAGTGCCCGGTCACCAAGGTCATGAGCGAAGGACGGCAAAGGGCGGTCGGGACGTAGCCCCGCCGGAAGACGATGGATTCTCGAGCAAGCTGGTCCAGATGGGGCGTCTCGATCGCCGAGTGGCCCATGAACCCATAGTCCGTCCAGGCCTGGTCGTCGGAAATGATCAAGACGATGTTGGGCCGGGAACTCTCCTCGGAATCCGCCGCCTCGGACGGACCGGCCCCCTCCAGCGCCCAGCCCGCACCAGTCGAGAGCATGCCCACAAGCCAACAAGAAAAAAATAAGGGCCGAGAAAACAAGATTCCAGCCATTCGACGCACGTTCATGATGGTCCTCGTGGGTCCGTTGGATCGGACTTGAGCGAGCCGTTTTCCAGCCGATCTGTTGCGGACGGAAGTGCTGGCAAACTTTTTACCAGCCCAGCAAGTAGGCAAAAATAAGCGGCGCGACGATCGTCGCGTCGGACTCGATGACGAACTTCGGCGTCTCCACCCCCAGTTTGCCCCAGGTGATCTTTTCATTGGGGACGGCCCCCGAGTAGGAACCGTAGCTGGTGGTGCTGTCACTGATCTGACAGAAGTAGCCCCACAGAGGCGCCTCCATTTCCAAATCCTGATGCAGCATCGGCACCACGCAAATCGGAAAGTCTCCCGCGATGCCTCCACCAATCTGGAACATCCCCAGCGGAGCGGACGAGGTCGTCTTCAGGTAGTGATCCGCCAGCCAGGTCATGTACTCGATCCCACTACGGACCGTGTGCACGTTCTTCACGTCTCCGCGAATGACCGCCGCCGCGTACATGTTCCCCAGCGTGCTATCCTCCCAACCCGGCACGACCATTGGGATCTCCTTCTCCATCGCCGCCACCATCCAGGAGTCCCGTGGATCGATCTGATAGGAGGGGCGGAGGGAGCCCTCCGCCAGAATCTGCCGAAAGAACTCGTGGGGAAAATATCGCTCTCCCGCCCGGTCGGCTCGAGTCCAGACGTTGAGCATCGCTTACTCAATTCGCCGCATCGCTTCCATTTCCGGTATGCAGGTATCGGTCACTCGATTCATGTGCCGCGCGAGAAGTTCCGCTTCATCCCGAGGCGTCAGGTCGCGGTAATGTGGCACGCGCTCGTAAAAGTCATGGGCCACCAAATTAAAGATGTCTTCCTCGAGATTCGCTCCCGTGCAGACAATCAAATGGACGAGATCCCGGCGAATCATTTCCGCCAAGGAGAGTCCCAATTCGGCCGTGCTCATCGCGCCGGCCAGCGTCATCATCATGCGGCCGCCGCCATCCAGAAACTTCCGATATCCCTCGGCGGCATCCATCAGGGCCGCCGCATTGAAGTGGCGGAAATGCTGACGAAGAAATTGCCCCACCGGTCCCAAGTGGGGAGCTACTGAGTTTGCGGCCGAGTGTGGGGTCGAATGTGGGGTCGATTGCATCGTCGAAACGGAATGGGGTTCAGTCACGCCACAACCTTCTTCAGGGGGGAAAGAAACGTTCCGTTGTCAGTCTAGCGAGGCGCAGGAGTGTCATCAACGCCCGCCCTCGCCACCAACTCAAGACGGAAGCACTCCCTGGGACTGGAAACACTTGATCCCGTTCGTAACTCGTTGGCAACACGCCACCAACCGCTTGCCAAACGCCTTGGTGACCACCTGGCGAAGTAGGGTGACAAAATTGGCAAGAAGTGTCGGTCAGGCTGCCTTGCGCGATGCCGAACCACGATGCTATACTGGGAAGGATGAGCAACCAGTAAGCTCTCGTGTCCCCCTGGCTGGATCGTCTATTGTGTCCAAAGTGACTGATTCGGGTGAGGGATAGGCGGCAGAGTGGCGAGGAGATTGAGGGCTCCTCGACGAGCAGTGTGTTCAGACTTCAACCGACGAATGCCCGCATGAAACCCACGGAAGACATTTTTCAGTGCCAATCAGCCGCCTACATTGAAGGACTCCTGGCCGATTACCTCCGCGACCCCGATTCGGTGGACCCCGCATGGAAAGAATATTTCCAACAAATGGGGGAAGGGAAATCGAACGGTAATCTTCGTCTCGGTCCCTCCTACCCGGCTCGAAGCCTCTTTCATCCCCCTCCTCGCTCGGCGCTCCAGGGGCCTGCCGAAACGCATGGCGGAGCCGGGAACGGTTCCTCCCCGCCACGGACCCGCGGCCTCGAGGCTCCGGCCGTCACCCCCATGGATGCCGCTCGACTCGGTGCCGCTCGGCTCCAAGACCGAGTCGACCAGCTGATTCGGGCGTATCGAGTTC
>JBJHCD010000807.1:0-3364 GCA_050485845.1 Pirellulaceae bacterium
AGGCAATTTCGGAGCTGTTGACTGCATTCTTCGAAGCTTTTCCCGAGGCTCAGGGCGAAATGACCCCCGACGTGATTCGCCCCATCTCTCCGACACTGGTTATCGAGGAGGGAATGCGGAAAGTGATCGGCGGACGACAAGGAGGGATCGCACAGCATCGCTACCTGGCCGTCCGGGTCTTGGAGGAGAACGAGTGGAAAATCGCGTCGTTACGCGAGTTTGCGGACGATCCCCCCCTGACACCCCGCGATCACCTGGAATCGCTGGCTTGGATTGTGGGCGACTGGCTGAGTGAGGGGAGTGACACGGTGGTGAGAATTTCCTTCCGATGGTCGGACGACCAGCAGTTCTTGCTGGGGGATTACGTTCTGGGGCCTGACGCGGAACGTCAGCTGAAGACTTCCCAGCGGATCGGCTGGGATGCGGTGGCGGGTCGATTTCGGTCCTGGATGTTCGATTCCGATGGTGGCATCAGCGAAGGCAACTGGACTTCCACGGAAGACTCTTGGGTCATTAAGTCGGTCACCTCGCTACCAGATGGCCTCTCCGGCTCGGCAACGATCACGATTACGCCCTTGGGAACAAATCGGTTCCGCATGCGGGGGACCGATCGAATCATGGGAGGGGAGTTACTGGACGACTTTGACGTCGAGGTCACGCGTCCACCTCCCCCGGCGGCGGCTCCCTGACCGACTACGGCATCTTTCTACATTCCGGAATGTAATCCCATGACAAGAAATCGTCGGTTGCTGCGGATGTCGGTGGTCCTGGTCGGATCGGTTGCCTTCTTCGCAACCGAGTCCTCGGCTCAGAGGAGGCCCGTCGGGAACCTCGGCGGAGCCGGAGGGGCTCGACCCGCCGTCCATCGACCCGCCGTCCATCGACCCGCTGCTCGCCCCGCGATGCCGAGTGGCGGGATGTCTCGACCGGCCGTCAATCGCCCCCCGGTCTCCAGAGGCCCGACCGGGGGAGTCGGGCGACCGGCGATTTCCAGCCCCTCGGTGAAACGACCCACTCCCCGCCCGCAAACTCCCCGTCCGCAAACTCCCAGTGTCGGACGCCCGGGAGGCGCCGGAACATCGAACATTGGAAACTTGCATCCATCGGGAGGAAGGCCGGGAACGAGTCGTCCCGGCGGGCCGGCCGCGGGGGGAACGGGTGCCGGCGGAGCCGGCTTGGGTGGCGTGGGCGCCTATCCCCGGCCGACGCGTCCCTCCCCCGGCGTTACGCGTCCCGAAGCGGGAACTCGGCCGCGACCCGATCTCCGGCCCGGTGGTGGAATTGCTGAAACGCGACCTGGCGGAATCACTCGACCCGACCTCGACCTGGGAGCAATCAGCCGTCCAACTCCTGGCGGAGTCACTCGGCCCACGCGACCCAGCTTTCCCGAGGTGAGTGGTCGTCCTCTGCCGGAACGTCCGGAGGGCTTGCCGAGCGAGAATCTTCGCCCCTCCCTTCCGGAACGGCCCGGTATAGGTGGTCGCCCGATACCTGGCGAGCGGCCCCGACCCGAAGATCGTCCCGGTTTGGTCGAGCGACCGATTCGTCCACTTCCTGGTGACCGCCCGAGTTTGGGCGAACGGCCGATTCCCGGTGAGCGGCCACGCCCGGGAGACCGGCCACGCCCGGGAGACCGGCCCAGTCTGGGTGGCCGGCCCCTTCCCGGAGACCGCCCGAGTTTGGAAGAGCGACCTCGGCC
Source organism: Pirellulaceae bacterium (assembly GCA_050485845.1). Taxonomy (GTDB): domain Bacteria; phylum Planctomycetota; class Planctomycetia; order Pirellulales; family Pirellulaceae; genus JBJHCD01. The sequence goes on from JBJHCD010000807.1 coordinate 1,700, forward strand.
CGGCGACCGGCCCAGTCTGGGAGGTCGTCCATGGCCCGAAAGGCCCGAAACGCGTCCCGACTTCGAACGCCCGACCATCCCCGGAAGGCCAGGTGGCGGGAACATCGGGAACATCGGCGACATTAACATTGGGAACATCGGCAACCAGATCAACATCAACAACATCGGCAATGTATGGCAGCGTCCCGATTGGGGATGGGGCCGTCCGGGACCCGATTGGCACGATCGATGGGTGATTCACCATCATCACCATTGGCATCATGGCAGTTGGCGTGGACCGCGCTGGGGATTCTGGTACGTGCCGGTGGCCTGGGGATTCCCGCAGTGGACATGGTGGGGAGTTACCACCCAATGGGGATTCGGACCCGCTTTTTACAATCCCTATTTCGTTGGCGGTTCCACTCAGTTCTTCGATTACTCCCAGCCTGTGATGGTCAACCAGATTATCGTGGAGGGAGGTCGTCCGGCCGCTTCCCCGGACGATCCTTCCGACGCCGTGCCCGACGTGACCCAGGGATTGGGCGAGACCCAGGAATCGGACGAGGCGTTGGCTTGGTTCGATGATGCCCTGGATGCATTCCACGACGGGCATTATTCCGAGGCCCAGGAGCTTGTCGAACGGGCCCTCGCGCGAATGCCGAATGATCCGGTGCTGCATGAGTTCCGAGCCCTGGTGCTCTTCGCGCTGGGGGACTTCCAGTCCGCCGCGGCGACGCTGAACTCACTGCTCGCCACAACCTCCGGCATGGACTGGACGACGCTCAGCAGTCTCTATGGGAACGTCGACGACTACACTCGACAACTGAGACGACTGGAAGCCTTCGTCCGAGAGAATCCCGATGACGCGGCGGCTCCCTTTGTCCTGGCCTACCATTACTTGATCTTGGGTGAGTCGGAGGCGGCGAAGCGGTCCTTGAGGGCGGTGGTGGAACGTGAGCCGCGAGACGTAACCGCCCGGAGGATGCTGGAAGCTCTTCAGCAGGCCGAGCAGTCCGAGGCCTCACCCGACGGGGACCTTCCCGATGCAACTCGGCCGGGAGCCGTCGTCGGCACCGGACCATCCCCGGCCAGTGCTACTGCGCCGAGAGATACTGCGCCGAGAGATACTGCGCCGAGAGATACTGGTCCGAGAGATACTGGTCCGAGAGAAGCTCGGCTGTCGGAGACCGATTCGTTGGACGAGGAGTCTTACGAATGGCCGCCGGAACTTGATCTGGTCGGGAACTGGCTCGCCGAGTCGGAACAGGGAACGTTCGAATTGCGAGTGGACGAGGAATCGCAGTTTCGCTGGAAAGCCGTGGAGCGAGCGGGGCCAGAGGGGCGAGAGGTGGTGCTGGCCGGTCATCTTCTGGCCGACGTCGATACCTTGGCGCTGCAAAGCGACACGGCCGGGACCATGTTGGCTCGTGTCCGAGTGCTCGACGTCGACCGCTTTCAGTTCATTCCGGCAGGGGCGAATGAAGGAGACCCGGCGGTCCTCTTCGAGCGACAGTCGGAGGAGGGGGGCGCGGAGAAGGAATGATGGGAAGGGGAATGGCAAGGCCGGCCGTGGCGTGGTTCAGGCACCGACCCCCCGAGGGCTCCCCCCCCATTCGCTCAGCATGGTCTGGTCCACCGCGAGGTTCGAAGGATGTTGTCGTCGAGCGGAGTCGAGTGCTCGTGGTT
>JBJHCD010000808.1:0-3355 GCA_050485845.1 Pirellulaceae bacterium
CGGACCCACGTCCGCCACCGTGCCGATCGCGGCCAACCCCAAAGCTGGCAGCAGATGGTCCCGCCTCGCGGCGGAGACCTTGCGCGTGCCACAAATTCGTTGGCAAATGGCCCAAGCCAACTTGAAGGCGACTCCCGCGCCGCAGAGACCGCCGAACGGGTAGTCATGGCCGGGGAGGCGCGGATGGACAATCGCCGCGGCGCGAGGCAATGTTTCTCGCAACTCGTGATGGTCCGTGATGATCAGTTCCAGGCCCAACTTCCGAGCTGTCTCGGCCTCCTCGAGACTGCTGATCCCGCAGTCGACGGTGATCACCATGGAGGCTCCCTCGGAAGCCAATCGCTCGAGGGCGGCATGGTTGAGCCCGTAGCCGTCGTCCATTCGGTTGGGAACGAAGTAACTGACCTGGGCTCCAGCCAGCCGGAGGGCCGAATAGAGGATTGCGGTGGCCGTCATTCCATCCGCGTCGTAGTCCCCGTAGATGACAATCCTCTTGTCACCTCGAGCCGCCGCCACCACCCGGTCCGCCGCCTCGCTCAAACCGGGCAATTCGTCCGGGTCGCGCAGCAGAGAAAGCTTGGCATCCAGGAAGTCCCGCACGGTGTTGGTGTCGGTGTCGGAAACGCCCCGAGCCAAGAGAAGCTGTGCCACGACCGCCGGGACCCCCGTCCGGCGCATAAACACTTCCACCCGGTCTCGGTCGTGAGGGTATATCCGCCAACGCTTATCCATCGCGGCTCGTCACGTTCCTGTTCGCGGTTCCGATTCCGAAGTCACTCCGTCAGGCCGCGTCGCGGGAGAGAGGGGCTCCCGAGGATCGAAAGAGAAGCAGATGCCATCCGCAAGATGCTCGAATGCTCTTCCTACTTCTTCTTCTCGACATGCATAGTGTGCTTGCGGAGACGAGGGCAATAGCGACGCAGCTTCAACTTTTCCCCGCCCGGCTTCCGCCGCAACGTGTAGTTGTAATCTCCGGTCTCCTCACAAACCAGAAACACCGTTTCCGCCTTCTTCTTGCTCTTTCCACCCTTGGCCATTGTTCGAACGCCCTTTTCCTCAAAAGCCGATGTACGAAATATCTGTCGACAAACGGGGCCGGTGAACCACGCGAGCTTCGCTGGGAAGCGAGCGGATTCTTTACGAGCCAATTATTCTCGGGCCGATTTTTCTCGGGCCGGTTCTGCTTCGAGTGCCTGACACAACCCCGTGGAACGGCCCGAACTCGCGAGATTGGGCCGTCATTTCGGAGTAATGTTAGGACCTCTTGGGCCCGTCACGCTCGACGCGCAACCATCTCCCCCAACGGTACCTCAGTGCACTGGCCACCGATTCTACTCGAAAACATTCCCGCTCGGACAGGGCCGTTCCGTACAATTTCGATACTCCCCCCCCGATACTCCCTCCAATGCTCCCTCTCAGTGTTCCCTTTTCGTGTTTCCTTTCAGTGTTCCCTCTCGGTGCTCTCTCTCCTCAAACGATTCGGCCCGAAAGAAGCGGGGGGCCGTTCCTATGGAGGGGCAGATTGTCAGTCGATGGAGGAGTGGGGTCTCCGAGGAGTCGAACCAGTGACGGAAATGAGGGAAGTATGGAGAAGGCTCGAGTGATGGGAGTTCCCGGATGAAAACTTGGGGGTAATGGCGTGCTGATTTCCTCTACGAGGAACCGATTGGGAGGGAAATTCTTGTCTCCCGCCCCAAGGCGACCTATCTTGAAGGAATAAGCTATGAAGAAAGAAAGCCGCCGGCGACGAAAAAGGCTGTTTGGGAGGTTCGTGCCCCACCTCAAAAATTCGGTCCGGCGACACGCTTTATGCAGATCAGGGAGGTTGGGCCCAGTAAGTTGGTCTCATTAACTCGGGCTGAGCAAGCTGGTTCCATGGAAGGGGGGATTGGGTTTTAGGTCCGTTTTCCCAACTGACTCGTTCTAGGTTTATCGTCGCGAAGTTTTCCGCTCATGGCATTCTCTTTCTCCTTCCTTTCCCGAACTTCCGATCAGGGATCGACCGCTGAGTCGAGCGATCTCGAGCGTCCGGAAAAGGACTCGATCGGCGGCGAGCCGACAGGGACACCACGGCGGAATGGCTCGCGATCAGACGAGTCGGGGGGGGACGAAATGGAACGAGCCGAGGCACAAGCGAGTTTGGCCGGCGAGGATCGGGGAGAGACGCGTTATCCGGAGAGTGACATTGATGTCGCCGATGTTTACGAGGAGCCGGCAGAGGAAACGCTCGAGGAGGATTACCAGGGCGAGTACGAGTACCAGAACAAGGACGACGAGGACGGCGAGTATTTGGAGTACGCCTCGCCCGAACGGCAGTTTCTCTGGTTCATGGCGATGCCGAGTTGGCTGATCAGCCTTCTGGTTCACATGATGGCCCTGTTCATCCTGGCATTGATTACGCTCCCGGACGTCAGTCGAACGGTGACGCAACTGACGGTGGCTGCCCCGGACCCGGCCGCTGATCAGATGGATGAGTTTGAACTGGACGATATTGCGGAAATGCCCGACCTGGAGTTGGCGGCGACGGAACTGAGCACGACGGACGCCAGTCTGCTGGAAACGGTCGAGGTGGATGCCCCCGAAGTGGATGAAGTGCGAGAATTGGAGTCGGCCCCCATCGCTTTGGATTTGGCCGAGTTTGCGGAACAGGCGGTCCCTCGTGGAGTCCTGACCCACTCGATTGGTTCCATCTCGGGAAGCGGCGTCGAGGGGCGCGGGGCGGCGATGCGGTCGGAGATGGTCAAACGTTTTGGCGGGACGCCCGGCAGCGAGTCGGCCGTGGCGGCGGCGCTGAAGTGGCTGGCCGCTCACCAACTTCCCGACGGCGGATGGAGTTTCGACCATACGATCGGCCCTGGCAATCGCACCTCCTCGAACCCCGGCACTCTGCGAGAAGCCCGCAATGGTGCCACGGCGATGGCTCTGCTGCCGTTTCTGGGAGCAGGGCAGACTCACATGGAAGGGGAATACCGCGAGGTGGTTGCTCGAGGGTTGTATTTCCTTCAGGCCCGGCAAAAGTCGAACGGATCGTTCCACGAATCGGGCGGCAACATGTACTCCCACGGTTTGGCCGCGATCACGCTGTGCGAAGCCTATGCGATGACTGGCGATCCCGCCTTGGCACCCTCCGCCCAGGCCTCGCTGAACTTCATCTCTTTCGCTCAGGATCCGGTCGGGGGGGGATGGCGATATGAACCTCGAGTGGGTGGGGATACGTCGGTGGTGGGCTGGCAGCTGATGGCGCTCAAGAGCGGCCAATTGGGGCAGCTCCAGGTTCCCACCGGGGTGATCACCGGAGCGGGACGGTTCCTGGACGCCGTCCAGACCGACGGAGGGGGGCAGTATGGTTATACGT